>CAZIWQ010000639.1:0-4740 GCA_964542355.1 uncultured Armatimonadia bacterium | reverse complement strand
AGACACCCCTGCGCATCGGCCCGGGCACGGGCCTGTGTGCACTCGCGCCCGCCGTCCCCGCACAATCATCACCGGACGCCCTGGTGCAGGAGCTCAATGAGATGGCGGCGGAGTGTGCCGGACGGGCCTACTGGCTCCCGATCGTGCCGGTGGGAGTCCGTAACCCGGAGCTTTCCGGAGTGGCGGCGCGGGTGTGTCGGCGCATCAAGGCGGCGTTCGACCCGGCCGCCATCCTGCCGGTCGTTGTGTAGCGCCTCGGGCGCAGAGGCCGGTTTCGGCCGGGGCGCTCGGCGGTGAGGTCTCTGTGAGCGGCTGGGGCGACCATCTGAGCGTGACGTCGCGGCCTCAGAAGGACTTTTCGTCCGCGCTCCTAGCGCCCATGAGCGAACGGCCCCCCTCGGAGCAAAGCATGGAACCACTTGGCGAGCAACTGGTCGCCGACGAACTGCTCAAATGCCATCACTGCGGGTACTGCATGGCCACCTGCCCCACGTACCGCGCCACGCGCAATGAGCGGATGGTTGCGCGCGGGCGCAACGAGTTGGTGCGCCAGGTGGCCGCGGGGCGCCTGGCGCTCGCCCCGGACCTGCGCGATCCGCTGTTCGAGTGTCTCCTCTGCGGCGCCTGCACCGAGAGCTGCTTCACCCGGGTGAAGACGGATGAGGTCATCGTGCGGGCGCGCGAGGCGTGGCACGCGGCGCACGGTCAACCCCGCATCCAGCGCCTCATCTTCGACCAGCTCCTGCCCCGCCCCGACCGGCTCACGCGGCTCATGCGCCTGCTCTCGCTCGGGACGCGCTCGGGGCTGGCCGAGCTCGCCCACCGCCTGGGGATGCTGCGCTGGATCAACGCCACGCTCGAGGGGGCGGACGGGCTCGTGGCGAGCATGCCGCGCTGGTTCTTGCGCGACCGGCTGGGGCGCATCGGGTTCCGACCGCAGACGATCGCGGGGCAGGCGCGGTGGGTGCTCCCGCGCTCCGAACAGGCCGTGGCGACCGGCCCGCGAGTGTTCTTCTTCATCGGTTGTGGCACGAACTACCAGCTCCCGCGGCAGGGGGAGGCTGCGATGCGGCTGCTGGCGGCGGCCGGCTGTGAGGTCGTCGTGGGGGACAACGTCTGCTGTGGCCTCCCGCCGTACTCCTACGGCGACCGGGACGCCGCGCGCCGGCTCGCACGCATGAACCTGGAGCTCCTGGCAGGCGGGGGCTGTGACCTGATCGTGACCGAATGTGGAAGCTGCAGCGGGTTCATCAAGAAGTGGCCGGCGCTGCTGGCCGAGGATGCGCTCCACGATCAGGCGGTGGCACTGGCGCCCCTGGTGCGAGACGCGACCGAGCTGTTGGCTGAGCTCGTGTTGCCGGCCCCGGCCGCGGCGCCCGAGCGTAGCGTCACCTATCACGACCCGTGCCACCTGCGGCGGGGGCAGGGGGTCATCGAGCCCCCGCGCAAGCTGCTCCGCGATGCCGCCGGACTCACGCTGCGCGAGTTGTGCGAAGCGGATTGGTGCTGTGGCGGAGCCGGCTCGTACAACATTGCCCACCCGGAGCTGTCGCTGCAGATCCTGGACCGTAAGCTGAGCCGGATCGAGGCGAGCGGAGCCGACCTGGTGGCCACCGCGTGCCCGGCCTGCGTGATCCAGCTCTCCTACGGCATGCGCCGGTCCGAGCACGCGCGGCCGGTGAGGCACATCACCGAACTCGTCGCCGAGGCGCAGCAGATCACGCTCATTCCCTGAACACCGAAGGCTCCGGCAAGGAAGGACATTCCGTGCCGAAGGCGAATCGTGGTCAGTCGGCAGCAGCCCCGGTATCCTCATGCGCCGGGTCGTGCCGCCATCTCTCATAGGGAGGAACATCTGTGACCAGTTACAGGCTGCTTGCCGTTGTGGCGATCGTGGCGTTGATCGGCTGCATGGTTGTGGCGTGCGGGAAGAAGGGCGAGGACTCCGGGGCTTCAGGCCCTGACGCGAAGGGCGCCCCCGGCGGGCCGGGTGGCCCTCCCGGAGGTGACGCTGGCGGACCTCCGGGCGCTGGTGCAGCGAAGGCCGGCGGCCCCGGCGGACCTGGTGCCGGCCCCGGCGGCCCGGGTGGTCCGGGTGGCGGACCGGGCGAATCGAAGGCCGGCGGACCCCCTGGCGCGGGCCCGGGTGGTCCCGGTGGTCCCGGTGGTCCCGGTGGCGCCAAGGGAGCAGCTCCCGGTGGCGCGAAGGGTGCAGCACCCGGTGGCGCCCCGGCAGGCGGCAACGAGGAAGAAGTCCCGAAGCTGTCCGACGCCGACGTCGCCCTGCTGGTGAAGGACGCGGGGCGAGCCAAGAAGGCGGGCGACCTCGACACCGCCCTCAAGCTCGTCAGTGATGCCGCCAAGGCCAAGCCGGAGAGCGTCGACGCAGCATGGCTGGCCGCATGGATCCTGGCCGAGAAGCAGGACACGGCTCTCGCCATCGGGCAGTTCGAGCGGGCGCTGAAGCTTGGCCTCGACGAGAAGCAGGCCGTTCAGGCCTCGGCCGCGATCAAGCGGCTCAAGGCGCGCGAGGAGTAGCGGCGCGACGGCCTGGGCGTGCCGCCAGTTCGGGCGCCGAGGCGCGGGGAAGGCCCCTGGGGCGTGTGCTACCTTGCCCGGGCGGCGCGGGGGCGAGTGTGCGCCAGCCCCGCTGCGGACCCAACACCGGAGCCGTCCCCCGGCCATCGGGGGGCGGCTCCGAGCGTCTGTGACGTGCGCCGCCCGCCGCGCCTGAGAAGCAGGGGAACCTCAATGCCCTGACGGTCGTCACCACCCACAGGGGTGGTGCGTGACGTGTTCAGGAGCGCAACCGGACACGATCACGCCAACGCGCTGCACCTGCCCGGAGGGTGGACGAGATGACCCGACTGACGCCGGCGCTCGGCCTGGCGCTCATCCTGCTGATTGCGACCGCCGCTGACCAGCGCGCGGGGGCCCAGACGCGGAGTCAGATCGCGGCAAACACCGCGGTCGTTACGTCCATGTACGGGAGCGTCTCCGTGCGCCACGGCACCGGCGGGTGGGTGGCGGCGACGCTGAACACGGTGCTCAAGTCCGGGGACGCGATCCGCACGGGGACGGACTCCCGCGCTGAGCTGACCATCCATGGCAGTGGCTCAGTGCGGCTGGACGCCAACTCGCACCTGCTCATCACCTACCTCGATGACAAGCGCGGCTCGAGCCTGAAGGCCCTCGTGGGCGGGCTGTGGGTGAGTGTCGAGCGGGCCCTGGTTGGCCCCAACGGCTTGAAGGTGGAGATGCCGTCGGCGGTGGCCGCGGTCAAGGGGACGGTGTTCCGCTGCACGGTGAGTGAGCAGGGCGACTGCGAGACTGCCGTCTACGACGGCGAGGTGGAGTGTGAGTGTGCGGGGGAGAGGTACAGCGTGACGCCCGGGCGGTACTTCGCGCGCGCCCACGCGTTGGCGGCGGCCGTGCACGAGCTGGACCTCGACACGGATGCGGTGCGCGACTGGGTGGCATGGAACCACCGCAAGGACCTGCTGAACGTGCTGGGGAACCCGCGTGTAGTCCTCGCCGCGGCGGAACGAAACGGGACGGGCCGGCTGACCGCGCCCGCCGCCCAGGCCAAGCTTGCAGAGCGGCTCGCGCGTGCCGGGTTCAACGTTGCCGTCGTCCCGGCCGCGAGCCTGCCGGATGATCTCCTGGATACGGTGACCACCTCCGCAGATGCTCCCGCGACTGCCGGCAAGATCGTGGAGCGGCTGCGACACGCCCGCGTCACGGGCACGGGAGATGCGTCGCCTGACGCCACGGCGGGAGCCGAGGTGGGCGATGGCGATCTCGTCGTCGCCGCGGGGTTCCTCGCCTCGACGGGCGCCTCGATCGGCAGAGGGAGTACGCAAGGTCCGCCGCAGCCGAGCCCGGGAACCATCGGGATGCCGCGAGGATCGTCGCGTCCGCTTGCGGGGGTCTATGGCAGTCGCTCCTCCGGGCGCGGCATGATCATCGACCCGGCGACGGCACGGGCGCTGTACCAGTGGGATGCGCGCCGGGCGGGGCAGGGAGCGGATGAGCACGCCGCGGGCCGTCAGGCGCTGGCGAACCTCGGCGACCGGTTCGGCGATGAGCTGGTTCCGGAGCTGATCGACGCCATGGTCGCCCGCAAGCAGATGGTTCGTCTCCGGCTCCACGGTGTGGGCTCGCGCCAGGCGCTGCTTGGCTTCATCACGCAACTGGGCAAGCACCCGCGCCTGCGGCGCGTGTTCGCCCTCAAGTACGGCCCTGACGCCGCCGTGCTGGGCGTTCTGACCGACCTGCCGGCGCCCGAGCTGGCCGGCTGGGTGAAAGACTGCACCAGCGGAGGCGTCCATGTGCTATCGGTGGAGGGGTCAGTGATCGAGGCGCGTTCCGCCGCCGCTGCCGCCGAACCCGTCCGCCCGCCACGCTCCGACGCCACGGTGCCGCCGCACGGGGTGGGCACCGCGCCGCAAGGGCAAGGCCGGCCCGTGGTGGGGACAACGGGCACGCCCGCCGGCAGTGGCACCGCGCCCGGACCGACCGTGACGGTGCCCCCGTCGGGCCCGCGGACGCCGGCCGGCCGGCCGCCGACCGGCGGAGCGCCACCCGGGCCGCGGCACTGAACGAAAAGCCCCATGCCTGATTGCCGGCCCGGTGGACCGCCATGCGCCAGGAGCTGCGTCTCAACCCACCTCCCGCGAACACTGCCGCTCTCAGGGTGGCGGCAGTGGGCCTCCGCAGCGGCGAGGACAGCGACACCGC
>CAZIWQ010000638.1:0-4743 GCA_964542355.1 uncultured Armatimonadia bacterium | reverse complement strand
AGCCGCTTGCCATCACATCATCCGCCAACCGCGGGGTCGACCGCCACGCAACCGGGGGCTAGACCTCTTGCTCGCCTCAGACGACGCGTCTCAGATCGACCCCCTGCGGGTGCTCCACGAGCGTCCGGACGAGTGTGCCGACCGGACACTGCACCCCGGCCAGGTTGTCGCCGGTGTGACCCTCCTGCTGGCCATTGCGGCCGGGCTCGTGCTGGCCACCATCCCCACACTCATCGCGGTCAACGCCTTCTTCATCCTGTTCTACATCCTGCAGTCGGGCTATAAGTTCTACCTGGTGTGGCGGTCGCTCGGCCGCCACGCGGAGGTGCCGGTGTCCGCCGCCGAGATGGCCGCCATCGCCGATGCCGACCTCCCCACCTACACGATCCTCATCCCCCTGTTCCATGAGGCCGCAGTGCTCGGCAAGCTGGTCACGGGGCTGTCTGACCTTGACTACCCCCCAGCCAAGCTCGAGATCCAGCTCCTGCTGGAGGAGCAAGATCACGAGACGCGGGCGGCGGCGGAGGCGATGACGCTCCCGCCCCAGTTCCGCAAAGTCGTCGTCCCCCAGAGCTACCCCCAGACCAAGCCGAAGGCCTGCAACTGGGGGCTGGCGCTGGCGGACTCCGAGCTGTTAGTCATCTATGACGCGGAGGATGTCCCGGAGCGCGACCAGTTGCGCAAGGCGGCCTGTGCCTTCCGCAAGTGTGCGCCGCCGGTGGCGTGCCTGCAGGCCAAGCTCAACTACTTCAACCCGCGCCAGAACCTCCTGACGCGGTGGTTCACCGCCGAGTACTCGGTGTGGTTCGACCTGTTCCTGCCCGGCCTGACGGCCTCGGGGGCCCCCGTGCCCCTGGGCGGAACCTCCAACCACTTCCGGGTCGCCCCGCTGCG
This sequence comes from uncultured Armatimonadia bacterium, assembly GCA_964542355.1. Taxonomy (GTDB): domain Bacteria; phylum Armatimonadota; class Zipacnadia; order Zipacnadales; family JABUFB01; genus CAZIWQ01. Next base: position 3,849 of record CAZIWQ010000638.1, on the reverse strand, counting down.
GGAGTTGGGCGGGTGGGACCCGTTCAACGTGACGGAAGACTGCGACCTCGGTGTCCGCCTGCACAAGCACGGCTATCGCACCGCGATGATCGACAGCACGACCTGGGAGGAGGCCAACTCGCGGTTCTGGAGCTGGCTGCGGCAGCGCTCGCGCTGGGTCAAGGGCTACATCCAGACCTACCTGGTCCACTCGCGCCACCCCCTCCGCCTGCTGCGACAGCTTGGGCTCAAAGCCTGGTTCTCGTTCCAGATGACCGTGGGGGGCTCCATCGTCTGCTTCCTGTTCAACCCGGCCTACTGGCTACTCACCGTGCTATGGCTGCTGACGGGCTCCGGGCTGATCAGCGCGATGTTCCCCACGCCGGTCTATGTCGCCGGGGTGTTCTGCCTGCTCGTCGGCAACTTCGTCTTTGTGTATCTCAACGTCGTCGGCTGCATGAACCGGGGTTACTATGACCTCGTCAAGTATGCCGTCATCACCCCGCTCTACTGGCTGATGATGAGTTGGGCGGCGTACAAGGCGGCGGGGCAGTTGATCGTCAACCCGCACTACTGGGAGAAGACCCAACACGGGCTGTCCGCGGCGTCGGCGGGGGATAGCAGTCGTCCCCCCGGCGGATGAACCCGCCAGGTGTTACCATGAGCACACAGCGTCCTATCGACAACCCGCCGCCGGCACGCGCGGAGACCTGGGTCGTGTTCGTCGCCGCGGCCGGCCTCTGCCTCGTCGCCGGCGCGGCCGCGCTCCGCGCCGGCCGGGCCGATTGGGACGCCCTCGCCGCCCTGTCGCACGCCCTGGATATCGTCCGGCGCGAGCCCCGCTTCAACCTCGCCCTGATCGGGTTCGTCGCCCCCCCGCTGCTCACCGTGCTCTACCTGCCGTTCGCCGCCCTGACGCCCGGGCTCGCCATCTCCGGGTGGGCCTGTCCCGTGCTGGGCTCCGTGGCGACCGGTCTGACGGCGTGGCTGCTAAACGCGCTCGGCGCCCGAGCGGGTCTCCCTCGCCTCCCGCGCTGGCTGCTCGTCGCGGCGTTTGTGCTCCACCCGCTGATCCTGAGCGAGGGGGCCCTCGGGGGGCGCGGGAGTGTGCTCGCGTTCTTCGTCCTCGGTGCCACCTGGGCCCTCGTGCGCTGGTCGCGGGCCGAGGGCTTCCGCGACCTGCTCACCTGCTCGCTGTTCCTGGCGCTGGCGGTCCTGACACGCTACGAGGCGGCCTGGTTGGTGGCCACAGCGATGGCCTATGTGACGTGGCGCACCCACCGCAAGAGCGAGGGCATTGCCCGCACCGAGGGGACGCTGATCGCGTTCCTCCTCCCCGTCGCCTACGGAGCGCTCGTGTGGATCGGCGCCAACTGGGCGATCATGGGCGATCCCTGGTACTTCTGGCGCGCCACCGTGGGTGCGGGCACGCGCATGGACCTCACCGGCCCGGACTGGCTGAGCTCGATCCTGTGGGTGGCACTGATCTGTTGCCCGGCCCTGTTCGGGCTGGTGTACCACGAGCTACGGGGCGTCGCCTCCGGTCCGCTGGGGCGGCGGGCGGGACGTGCCGCGGCATGGCTGGCCATGGGAGTGATGATTGGCGCCGCCCTCACCCCCCACTGCCACCTGGCACTGGGTGCCACGCATTGGCTGCGCCTGCTGACGCTGGGGGTGACGGCGACGACGGTGGGCTATGCCCTCCTGGCGATCGTCGGGGGGCAGTACCTGGGGGTGTCGGGGAAGGGGGCGTGCCGGCCGGTCGCCGGCAGCGTGCTGCTGGTGGGCCTCGGTCTCGCGCTGGCCGCCTGGCTGCACGCCATGGGAGGGGTCGCGATCCCGGCAACCCCGACCGGCGCGTTGCGCGGCGCGGTGGCGTTTGCGGGCGACGTCGCGCCCGAGCGAGCGGTGGCTGCGCTCATCGCCGGCCGGCTCCCCGCGAACCGCAAAGCCTACCTTGTCGGCGGGCCGGGCTTCGCCGTCTCGCTCTTCGCCGGCCGCCCGGCGCAGACCCGGGTGCTACCGCAGGCGGACCTCTCGCGCCTCCCCCTCGAGGCCGGCGATCTGCTCATCCTGCGCGAGAGCGCTGAGGCCTCCGGGCTGACCCCCGCCCTGCGCGCGAAGTACCTCGCCGCCGATCGGCTGATGGTCTCCCCGGAAAGCCTGTGGTCGGTGTTCGCGCTGCGCGCGCCGGTCAGGCCGCGCTAAGCCGCGTCCTCCGGTGCCGACGCCGGAGCATCGCGGTGTGTCTGGCCTTTGGGGATGAACAGCGCGGCCACTGCCGCTAGCACGGGGATCCACACCACCCACATCAGTGCGTACTCGACCCCGTGCAGGTCGGAGACTTTCCCGACGATCGGGGCGATCAGCCCGGCGCACCCCCACGCCCCCCCCATCCCTAACGAGGCCGCAAGACTCGTCCCCTCCGTCATGATCTCCTGCGTATGCGTGATGTTCGTCGGCTCGGCGGAGCGGAGCACAAAGCCCGCGGCGAACAGCAGGGCGAAGAAGACCACCAGCGAATCCAGGGCCGTCGCCTGGAGCGCGTAGTACAGGAACGGGGGGCTGATGAGCAAGGTCACGATCGTGATCCCCCGTCGACCCAGCCGATCGGAGATGTGGCCGCCGACCATCCCGCCAATCGCCCCGCCCGCCACGAAGTAGAACCCGGCATGCCCCCCCGCGATCAGCTCACGGCCCTGGGCTTTCAGCATCAGGGGGATGAAGCTGGCGAACGCCGTGACCGTGGCCGAGCGCAGGGTCATGACCACGAACAGGGGGGCCACTCGTCCCAGGTAGGGCACGAACTGCCGGCGGAAGCTGAACGCCGCGGTCGTCGCCCGCGCGATGCTCCCCTCCGTGTTGATGAAGAACAGGATGACGGCCCCCACCAGGCCGATCGGCGCGGCGTACGCCAGCCCCTTCGTGCTCCCCACCAGGTTGTGGAGGTAGGGGCTGCACAGATAGCCGACGGCAAACCCCACGGCCCCCCCGGCGCTGAAGATGCCCATCCCCAGCGCACGGCGCGACCCCGACACGGTGACCGCCAGCGCCCCGCCGCGCGGGTGGTAGAGCGCCACCCCGATCCCTCCCACCATCAGGCACGCGATGAATAGTGGCAGCGACTGCGCGTAGCCGATGAAGCTGAAGAAGACCGTGGAGATCACGGTGGCGACGACGATGAGGCGCCGCGGCTGCCAGCGGTCGGTGAAGTAGCCGAACACCGGCTGCCCGAAGTTCGTGGTCATCCCCCACCAGAACATGATCTGGCCGATGTCGGAGTTGGAGAGGCGGAACTGCTCCTTGATCTGCGGCCACAGCGGGGCAATGAAGTTGACGTACCCATCATTGAGCGCATGGCCCAGCGACAGCGCGAGTAGCTGCCCCACTCGCGTCCGGCGATCAGGCGGGCTGGCAGTCACATCGAGAGTGGACATTGGATCGGCATCCCTTCACGTTGGCGGCATGGTTCGCCTGCGCCGACCGCTTGTCCTTTGCCCGCCGGTACGACTGAGCGTGGGGAGCGGCAGAGGGGTGGCTCACGCACAGGTCACCTGCAGCGGGCGAGCCCTGCTTCTGCCGCCCCTGTCGGGGCTCTCACTATACTATGGGGCCAGCTACCACCAGCTTCCGCTGGTGGCAAGTAGCGAGCGCCCCGTTGGGGCTACCACACATCGACGACACCGTCGCGACGCGCGACCCACGCGGGACGGGGCGGTGCCCCGTCCCATCCGATGGCGCCGGTCTCGCCAGCCACGCCCGCATGGCATACGACTACGGCGCTACGCCAGTAGCCGCCCGCAGGGCGGTCGGCGTGCGCTCCGAGGGAGCGCACGCCACTTAGCCCCGGGGCTTGCCCCGGTGATTCCG
>CAZIWQ010000637.1:0-4744 GCA_964542355.1 uncultured Armatimonadia bacterium | reverse complement strand
TGGCCGGTGGCGTGCCAGTGGCTGGTGGCGTGCCCGTGGCTGGTGGCGTGCCAGTGGCCGGTGGCGTGCCAGTGGCCGGCGGCGTACCGGCCGGCGCTACAGGGGTGCTCTCGGCCACCGGAGCGGCGGTCTTCGCATCGGTTGCCGGTGCCGCGGCGGCTGCCGTGTCTGCCGGCATGGCAATGGCTGGCGGTGGCGCCGGAGCGGCTTCATCTGCCGCCACGTGCCCTCCCGCCCACAGCAGCAGCGCTACACAGCAGTATCGAGCGCACCGCGCTACGAACATGGGGCGTGACCTGGCCTCAGCATGAATGACGTCGTCTCCCCTGCAGTGAACACCGTGCGGGCGCACACGTGGTGCGCCCCTGGATGGCAGTATTCGCCTGCCGAACGGCGCCACGATCGCGACCCGTTTGGCGTGGAGGGGGGAAGCTTCGGGATGCACTGCCGACAGGAGCAGTATAGCAGGTTGGCGTCCGTGCATGCAAGGACGCCCCTCTCACGTCAGGTTAGCCGCGCCTGTCGCCCACCTTGGGGTTGGCGCGCGGCTCCCATTGGTCCATCAGCTTGTTCTCAAGCGAATAGGCATGCCCGCCGTGGACCTGGCCCACCGGGGGGTTCGGGGCGGGTTGCGAGCGCGACGGCCGAGGGCCGGCCCTGACGGGCAACGGGCGCTCGAAGTCACGCCAACTTCCCATGCCAATCACATGCTGCGCCGTCACTGACAGGTCCAATGTGCCCAGCCGGGTGAGCTTCCCCTCCACACACAGCACCGGGCTGGCATATAGTGCCCGGCCGCACCGCTGATAGCATTCCTCAAAGACGGCCACATCGACCAGTCCGAACTCATCCTCCAGGCTGATGAAGATGGCCGTCTTGCCGCTGCGGGTGGGTGGGCGGGCACGGGCAATCACGATGCCGGCAACGCGCACGCTGTCGCCGTGCCGGCACTGATACAGGCTGGTGGTGGGTGTCACCCCCATGCGCTGCATCCGCGCGCGCCAGAAGCTGAACGGGTTCACGGTCGTGCTGACGGCACACAGGTTCAGGTCCAGCGCCACCCGCCCCACCGGTGTTGTCGGGTTGAGCTCGGGCAGCGTCTCGAGGATCGCCTCCGCCGGCGGCTCAAACAACGTGGCGGCGGCGTGCCGACGCGAGTTGCCGCACGGACGCCGCGGGCCCGTGTCGCCGCTGACGCCGGGCCCGGCCTGGTCCCGTCCGCCGCGAGGCAGATGCTGTCGCGGCAGGGCCGACAGGAGCCAGAGCAGCTCCTGCTCGCTGTAGCCGGTGAAGGCGAACCCGCGGGCCAAGATCAGGTTCTCGATCAGTGGCCGGGGGACCGCCGTACGCTCACAGAAGTCGCGCAAGGACTGGAACGGCCCCCCCTGCTCCCGCGCCTGCAGGATCGAGCGCATGGCTGGCGCACTCATCCCGCGCAACAGCCGCAGGCCAACGCGAATGTCGTTGCCCTCGACCGCGAAGCGGTCCTCGCTGTGATTGACGCACGGCGGCAGGATGCCACAGCCCAGGCGCCGCGCCTCCTCCGCCACGGTGCGCGAGGGGTAGAAGCCCATCGGCTGAGCGGAGAGGATCCCGGCGAAGAACTCCGCCGGGTAGTGGGCCTTGAGCCAGGCCGTCTGGAACGAGATCAGGGCAAAGCATGCGGCGTGCGCCTTGCAGAAGCCGTAGGCGGCAAAGCCGGAGATCTGCCGGAAGACCTCCTCGGCCACCTCGCGCGTGACACCCCGCGCCACGGCCTTATCGATGAACGTGCCGCCCAGCTTCATCATCTCGTCGTGCGAGCGGTCGGAGGTCATGAGGCGGCGTAGTTGGTCGGCCTCCCCCAGGCTGAAGCCGGCAATGGCCGCCGCAATCTCCAGCACCTGCTCCTGGTAGATGAGCACCCCCCAGGTCCGCCGCATGATCGGTTCGAGTGCCGGATGAGGGTAGCTCACCGGCTCCAACCCGTGCTTGCGCCGCAGGTATGGTTTGATCATGTCCGACTGCACCGGCCCCGGACGGAACAGCGAGATGTTGGCAATCACCTCCTCAAACTCCCGCGGTTGCGCGCGACCAAGCAAGTTACGTTGCCCGGGGCTTTCGAGCTGAAACAGGCCAATCGTCTGCGTCGAACGCAACAGCTCAAACGCCCGGCGATCATCCAGCGCAATGCGCGCCAGATCGATGCGCACTCCGGTCCGCCGGGCGATCAAGTCCAGGCAGTCACTGATCGCCGTGTGGGTGCGTAGACCCAGGATATCCATCTTCACCAACCCCAGGGCTTCGACGTCATCCTTGTCAAACTCGCAGATCACGATGCCCTTGTTGGCCGGCACCAGGGAGACGAGGTTAGTCAGCGGCTCGGCGCCAATCACAAGCCCCCCGACATGCACACTCAGATGCCGGGGGAAGCCACTGATCTGCTCGCACAACTCGAGCAGTAGTCCTTTGTTGCTCAGATCGAGGCGCGCCTCACGCACCTCCGGGAACCGTTCCGCCGCCTGGGCGATGTCGGCGGCCCGAATGTGCGGCAAGGTCTTGGACAGGGTGTCCAGCTCCTCCTCGTCCATCCCCAGTGCCTTGCCCACCTCGCGCACGGCGGAACGTGCCCGGAACGTGTTGATCGTGCATACCGCGGCGACCTGGACCGCCCCGTAGCGCCGGTAGACATACGCCGTCACCTCATCGCGCCGCCGCGAATCGAAGTCCACGTCAATGTCGGGCATCTGCCGGCGTTGGGGATTGAGGAACCGTTCGAACAGCAGGTCGTGCGCCAGGGGATCCACCGCGGTGATACCCAGGAGGTAGCTGACGATGGAATCCCCGGCCGAGCCCCGTCCGGTGGTCATGATCCCGCGCGCGCGAGAGAAGCGGCAGATGTCCCAGACAATCAGGAAGTAATCACACAGCCCCTGATCGGTGATGATCTGCAGCTCATGCTCGATGCGGGCACGCACCCGCTCGTCGACGGTGGGATACAGGACCTCGGCGCGCTCATCGCACATCCGGCGCAGGTAGGCGGCAGTCGTCTCGGCCGGCCGAGGGACGGGCCACCCGCGGAGGGCACCGGCCGCAACGGCCGGCGGAAGATCACCCTCCCCTCCCCGCGGCGCAGGCACTAACCCGAGCCCGGGGGGCGTCTCCGGAGGGGCCGGATCCCGCAACGCGGGAACCGCGTCGTGTGTGGTCGCAGTTGCCGGCCCGGGCTCATCCCCCGCTCCCACTGTCTGGAGGTCAAACCGGGGGAAGTGGAATGTCTCCAGGTCCAGCGTCCAGTTGCACTGGGCGGCGATCTCCAGCGCATTATGGATGGCGGTCGGCTGGTCCGGAAACAAGGCCGCCATCTCATGCGCCGGCTTGAGGCTGTACTCGGCGTTGAGCTTGCGGTCGGGGTGGTACTCGTGCACCGTCTGCAGAGCGCGCATGCATACCAGCAGATCCTGGGCCCGCGCATACGTGCGGTCGACATAGTGCACGTTGTTGGTCGCCACGACCCGCAGCCCCAACTCGTCGGCAAGCCCCTGCAGCCGGTAGCGCAACCCGCGATCAGGCAGCGGGAGCAGGTTGTTGTGGATCTCGACATAGAAGCTGTCGTCGCCGAAGAGCTGCCGATAGTAGTCGGCGACGGCCAGTGCCTCACGCCGCTTCCCCGCGGCGACCAGACGGGGGAGCTGTCCCTTCTCGCATCCGGAGAGACAGATGAGGTGCGAGGCATGTTGGCGCAGGTGGGCTTGCGTCAATACCGGCCGCTTGCGGTCGAGTTGAGCGTATTCGTCGGCAAACGGGCCCGAATGCCGGGCCTTCCCCAGGCGTGCACACGTGACGAGCCGGCACAGGTTCGCGTAGCCCTCATTGTCACGGGCCAGGAGCACGAGGTGGGCGAACTGCGTGTAGTCGGTAGTCGTGTCGGGCCGCGGGCTGTGGAGGCGGTCGGCACCGCGACCGCCGGGCGGATACAGCACGGGGAGCGGATTGTCGCCGACTAGCTCAACGGTGAACTCGACCCCGATGATCGGCTTGATCCCGGCGGACCGGGCCGCCTGGTAGAACCGCACGGCACCGGCCAGGGTGTTATGGTCTGTTACGGCAACGGCCGGCATGCCCCACTCGGCAGCACGCTGCGTCAGCCCGACGGGAGCCGCCGCACCGTCCAGGAGCGAAAAGGTGGAATGGCAGTGCAGATGAACGAACATGGTCGGCATCCTACCGATCAATCCTGCAACTCGTGCAGTGTCCACTGACCGGTCCTGGTGTCCTGACACAGGTCCATGGCAAGCCCGCGGGAGGTCAGGGCGCGGACAAAGCGCTGCTCGGCCTCGCCCTCCCACCAGCGCCCCAGAATCCGCCATTCCCCGCCAATCGTCTCCACCCGGTACTCGCGGCCACGCCAGGTGAAGCGATGGGGGATCAGTTGCTGTTCGAACAGGGATTGCGAGGGGTTCGGAGTGATCGGCTCATCGATAAGCTTGCCCATGGAGGCCCTCGTATAGGAACATTTGTTCGATTACACACTGAAGGAAAATGCCAGCGGGAGTCTCGCTGGCATATCAGGGGCTTCAGTATATCGAACGCATGTTCTAATGTCAAGGACTACTGGCCGACGAGGGCTACTGGCCGACGAGGCTGAGGTCTACGGTATCGACGACAACGGCGGGGATGTCTTCCCCGCCGTTGGTATTCATCGTTGCCGTGGTAGGAGCGCTCCCCTGAGCGCGACCGCATGGCGGAAGGCAACGGCGACGAC
>CAZIWQ010000636.1:0-4752 GCA_964542355.1 uncultured Armatimonadia bacterium | reverse complement strand
GCCAGCGTGAACTCCTGTGCCGCAGCGTCCAGCTTCCCCTGGGACGCGTACACCTTGCCCAGGTTGAGGTGCAGTGCAGCCGTTTGCAGCGGTGGCACTCCGGGCACCGCCAGCGCAGCCTGCAGCGCCTGTGTTGCCTCGTCCAGTCGCTCCAGCTTGTGAAGCGTGAGGCCGCGGTTGCTCAGCGCAACCACGTTCCCCGGAGCAGCCACCAGCGCGGCATCGTACTTCGCCAGCGCTTCCGTCCACATCCGCTGCCGGTAGAGCATGTTCCCCTGCTGAACGTCGTTGTCGCCGGGTCCGGCCGCGAAGCACGGGCCATCGAGGCACGCAAGGACGAGCAGGCAGGCGAGCAGCGTCACCGCGCGGGGCGTGGGAACCGGCCCCCCACAGGCCTGTCTCGTCGGCCGGGTCTCAGAAGCACGGAGCATAGTAGCCACCCCCACCCCCACCGCCGCCCCTGCCACCACTCGGACGGCTCCCGCCACCGAAGGTGCTTGTTCCGCCGGGCCGGGTCACGGTGCCACCGGGCAAGGTGAGCGTGGTCCCCCCACCCGGGCGGGTCGTGCGGGTGGTGGTGATCGTCGTCATCCCGCCGGCCGGGGTCGTCGCGACGGCGGTGGCCGGCGTCGTGACGAGATTGCAGGTACACACCGCATGGCACACGCACGTCGTCACCGGCACGCAGGCGCACACACTGTGGCACGAGCAGACCCTACCGGCAAGGACGAGGGCGTCGAGCGAGGTGCCGTCGGGCTCGAGGAGCTGCTCCTCCAGCGGTGGCTTCATGTAGTCAGAGTCGCGGGTCTGGAAGCAGGCCACCAGCGAGATGGTCGGCGGCTCGGACTTGCGGTCCCCCTGCGCAGTCTGTGCCGTGTAGTCCGGAGGTTTCTCATCAGCCACTGGTCGCTCGCTCCTGATCCTGCAGAATCGTTACCAGACGATGGCGAGCAATCGCCTGTACGGCCTTGCAGCGCAGACCATGCTCGCCCGCCTGGCCCTTGTACAACGCGTGGATCGGGCAATCGCCCGCACACATGTACTTGCAGAAGCACTTCTCACAGTACGGGAGGCGGTAGACGTGGCGTGCCTGTAGCTTGGCGAGCTTCGCCAGGTCGAACTCAAAGGCCCCGGCTGCCACGTCATAGCGCCCGTAGACGAAGCGATCCCCGAACGGCCGCTGTGGGGAGTAGGCCTCGAAGCACGCCGTCACGTAGCCCTCGTGCGTGACGGTGAAGCCGTCCGCCGCCGCGCCGCAGAAGTACGTCCGGTACCCCGAGAACCCGACGGAGGAGAAGCCCACGAGCCGCCCGCGCGCGTGGGCAACGTCCAGCGCGCGGCAGAACTCATCCACAAACAGCTCCTCCGCGGGCGGCCGCAGCTTCGTCTCCCGGCACCGGCCGGTGTAGATCAGCGGGTCGAACTGCAGGTCCTGCGGGTGGAAGTCGTCGGTGAACAGCTCCACCATCTCCGCCATCCGCCGGACGTTGAGGTCGGTGATCGTTGCCCGGATCGCGTAGCAGAAGTCCTCCTCGTCGAACACGCGCAAGGTCCGCGCCAGCGCCTCCCACGAGCCACGCCCGTCCCCGCGCGGACGCTGCGCGTCGTGAACATCGGCGGGGCCGTCAACGGAGACATTGGCGCTGAGCGTATTGCGCGCGATCCAGCGCGCCCGGCTCTCGTCGAGCACGCCGTTGGTGGCGGTGGAGATGGCCGCACGGAGGCCGTGCCGCGCCGCCCGCGCACGGGCATAGTCGACCAGTGCCACGTAGCTGTCCCACGCCAGCGTCGGTTCGCCGGCGCCATGGAACCCCACGGAGAACGTGTCGACGCCCTGCCGGCGGGCATTGGCGGCGACGAAGTCAATCGCCGCCCGGGCCGCCTCCGGGGCGATGGTGCGGATGTCAGCGGCTTCCCCCGCCTCGGCGTAGCAGTATACACAGCGCAGGTTGCAGGCATTGGTCAGAAACAAGGTGGCGTGGAGGGGCGCGAACGGCTGGCCCTCGAACACCGGAAGCTGCGGGTCCGGGTCACCGTTGACTACCCCCACCGCGATGAGCTGCTCCAGCGCCGCCTGTTCCCCGGGGGTCACGTGGAAGGTGGCCCCGCTTTGCACATCGCGCAACAGGGCGGCGGCCGACGGGTTGAGCTTCGCCACGATCCCCTTCAGCGGGGCATAGAGGATGTAGTGGCCGTCCCAGGGCACCAGGAAGAGCTCGCAGGTGATCCGGTACTCCCCCGAGGCGGGCATCAGGCGGGCTCCGTCCGGGCGAAGTACATGACCTGCCCGCGCGAGCCAAGCAGCACGGCCCCGACGTCGGAGAGCTTCTCCACGAACTGCGCGCAGGCAGCGGGTCCTGCCAGGGCCCCCGGGACCGCGCGGTCGGCGAGGGCGGCCAGCTCGCGCACGGTGCGTCGCCGGCCGGCCATGTAGTCCTCGGCCGCCAGGCAGCCCGACCAGATGGCGAACCCGGCGGCATTGAGCTCATAGGCGACCGGGTCGCGGCCGGCGGGGCGGCAGACGAGGATGTGGCGGTCCCCCTGGCCGTCGAGCGGACGGAACGCGGCATTGCGCACCGGCGTATCCGCGAGGACGGCGGCCATGTCACCTCGCCTGAGCAGCGGGGCGAGCGCGGCGCTGATGCCCGCAAGACCGGCGGCCCCCGCAACGAGGCCGATGGCCTCCCGGCGGCTGAGCTTGCGGCAGGTGGGCGCGGGATGCTCGCTGTCCGCAGTCACGGCGATGACCCCCTGAGGGCGACTGTAGGCGGCGCGAGCCCATGGCTTGCGCCGCCCGGGTATTCGCCCCTCCCACCATGAATCCCTCCCGCACGTGCGTGACCGGCGGGGCGTGGGAGGTGGGAGCGGTGCGACCGTCATCGACCAGGAGGTGGTCGCCTCTAGCGGCTGGAACTTCGCGGCCTACAGGGGTGAGCGGGGTCCCGGACCTGCCGCCGGATGCCCCCACCCCGTGCATCCAGTTCTCGCCAGGGGAGAGGCTCCATGACAACCCTCCGACTTGCTGCTGCGTCCGTGCTCGTGTTCGCCGCACTCTGCTCCACGCTCTTCGCGCAGCCTGCCACCACCGACAAGGGCAAGCAGATCACTGGCCTCATCGCTACCGGGAAGCTCGAAGCCGCTGTCGACGCCTGCAACGCCTGGGCCAAGGAGGATGCGCTGGCGACGCACCCGCACTTCCTGCTGGCGGAGATCTACACCCGATTGCGCAAGTGGGAACGCGCCCAGGAGGAGCTGGAGGTCGTGCTGGACCTCAACCCGGCCTCGGCCTCGGCGTACGTGAAGCTCGGCGACCTGTTTCGGGCACAACACGCACCGGACAAGGCCAATGGGCAGTACCACAAGGCCCTGGCGGTTGACCCGAAGTGCGTGGAGGGCTTCATCGGCCTTGTGCGCACCGCCCTCGAGGCCGACAAGCCGGAAGAGGCCGATGCCGCGATGCAGACGCTGCGCGGCCTGGCGCCGGAGAGCCCCGCGGTCCTCGCCCTGGCGGGCGAGATGGCCGGCCGGGCGGGCAACGCCGCGGAGGCGACGGCGAGTTTCACCCAGGCGCTGGAGAAGGACCCAAAGTGTGCGGACGCGCTGTACGGCCTTGCCGTGCTAACCCAGGCGCAGAGGACCCCCGCTGCCGAAGCCGAAGCGCAGAAGTTGTGGGACCGGTTCCTGGAGGTGGAGGGGGATGGCGACCGCGCCTGGCAGGTGCTAAGCGGCCTCGTGCCGCTCGCGCGCCGGCGGGTTCCGAGCTGCCCGGGTCGTGACGAGCGCCCCGATATCTCGCCGGACGGCAAGCACGTGGCCACCGGAGTTCAGGACTCCGCTGACAACGGCAAGCTGGCGGGCATCTGGGTCATGCCGCTCGACGGTGGCGCACCCCCGAAGCAGATCGTCACCGGCGGCGGCGCCGTCGGCCCCCGCTGGACGGCCGACGGCCGCAGCGTGCTCTTCGACTACTACTACGCGGACCGCAAGAGCGGCAAGACACGTGTGTTTGTGGCGCCTGCCGATGGCTCGGCGCAGCCAGTCTGCCTGACGCCGGAGACGGACGTGGCGCGGATCATCGGGCCGCTGCCGGGCACCGCCCGGATCGCCTACACTGATGTCTCGGCCTTCTGGACGATGAACCCCGATGGCTCCGACAAGCAGCGCCTGCCCACGGTCGCGCGTGGCGGTGTCGGGGTGGAGCACGCTCGCCTGTCGCCGGACGGCAAGTCCGTGGTCTACATGTCCAAGGACTGGAACGACAAGCGCCGGTCCCGTCCGCCCTGTATCCTCATGGTCTCGCCGCTAGACGGCTCGCTCCCCCCGCGCAGCATTACGCCGGACTATGACTCGGACACGCGGCAGGGCGCCTTCGGCCCCACGTGGGCACCGGACGCCCGGCGCATCGCCTACTCCAGTGACGAGCAGCATCCCAAGCGGGTGTTCGACATGTTTGTGCAGGTGGTGGGCGACCCCCATCCGCCGGTCTGCTACGGCTATGGCCAGTCGCCGGTATGGACCCCGGACGGCACGGGGATCGCCTACTTCGTATGGACCCGGGAGGACCCAGGCGCGATCTTCGTGCTGGAGCTGGGTGGCCGGCGGCTACCGATTGTGAAGCCGTAGGCGGACGGAGTCGTCATGGCGGGTCCCCCGGCACCCAGGAACGATGAAGATCGCGGGGATGGCAACGACGCGCCCTCACCCCGGCCCTCTCCCGGAGGGAGAGGGGGAACGGCTGCGACACCCTCAGGC
>CAZIWQ010000635.1:0-4760 GCA_964542355.1 uncultured Armatimonadia bacterium | reverse complement strand
GCGCCGGCGTCCGCCAAGCCTCTCCGGAACGGAGAGGGGACGGGGGTGAGGCAGACGTGCCGTCTGCAGGGCGGACACTTGTGCCCCGCCACCGTTGCCCGTGGTCGGAGACGTTCCTGGGACCGCGAGCGTCTCGCTCGCGCCGTTCGGGCCGGGGGGTAGGCCGCCGTTCCTGAGAGGTTCCCTCCATGCCTGTTCGCTGCAGACACCATTACGTAGCCCTGCTCGTCGCCCTCCTGGCATGCGTGCCTTTCGCCGGCGCCGCGCCGCTTGACGAGACGCACCTGTACTCCCGCGCGGCCACCTGGCAGGAGACCCTCCAGGCCTCCCTCGGCAACCTCACCGCCCTCGAAGACGCCGAGCGTGAGGCCGCCGAGAAGTCCGGCAACCTCGACCTCATCCTCGGGCCATGGTATGTCATCGGCTCGTTCAGCAATGCCGACGGCAAGGGCTTCGCCGCCGCATACCGACCGGAGCAGGAGATCGTCCTCGACAAGCCGTACGCGGGGATGGCGGGCTCGCAGGCCACCTGGCGCCGCATGGACGGCTTCGTCGACGGCCAGGTCCACAACCTGCTCCCCCACTTCCGCCTCACCGAGTGGGCGATTGCCTACCTGTACCGCAAGCTCACCGCGAAGCAGGCCATGGAGCTCACCGGCTACTTCGGCAGCGACGACGGCCTCGCGGTATGGCTCAACGGGGAGCGGATCATCGCCACCGACGTGCCGCGCGGCCCCGGGCCGGATCAGGACAAGGCAACCCTCAAGCTCAAGGCGGGCGAGAACGCCCTGCTCCTGAAGATCGTCAACCGCACCGGGGGGTGGGGGTTCTACTTCTCCACCCGGCCCGGTGGCGGCAGCCCCGACGAGAACCCCACTCACCGCCGCCGTGTGAACGTGTTGTGGGACCGCGTGCGCGCCGACTTCAGCTCCCCGGAGGACCAGCGCCAGATGCGGGCTGAAACCGCGGACGGAATCTGGCCCGTGAGCTGGCGCCCGAACGATACTGCCGCGCTCGCCCGCCGCTACACGGATGCCACCGGCTCGCACTTCTCCCTCGCTACCCGCCGCCGTGAGGGCCTGCAGGCCGACCTGGGAGCGGAGGGTGCCGCCGGCGCCGCCGGATGGGTCGCAGCGCTCGCGGCTGATCGCCAGGGCCCGGCCGGCCGCGCCGCGGCCGGCGGCGAAGTCGGCCCCGCCCGCACCCTCTACCACCGCACCGTGCGCCTGGCGGATGTGCTCAGCGGGATGGCTCGCCTCGTCAGCACTCGCCTCGCCGTCGATGACCTGGCCGCCACCTTCACCGGGCGCTATGCCGGGGCCGACGGGTTCCGCCAGGAACAGACCCGGCTCTGGGCCCGCGCGCAGACGCTGATCCGACGCGAAGGCGACACGCTCAGCCTCGCCCCCGTCGCCGAGCTGGAGCAATGGGAAGCCGCCATCGGCGACCTGCAGCAACAGGCCCTCGTCGTCGCCAACCCACTCCTGGATTTTGACCGGCTCCTGTTCCTCACCCGCAAGCCCGGGGGCGGAAACCCCGGCCTCCCCCAGAACTGGCAGAGCAACTCCAGCATGCGGCGCACGGGCTGGGACAGCGCCATCAGCGTGCTCTCGCCGCCGCGCGCCGGTGGCGCCGTGGAGACCGTCTACCACTCCGACCGCATGTTCGTCGGTGACCTCGACGTCTCATTCGACGGGCAGCGGGTGTTGTTCTCCATGCCCGCGGCCGAGAAGGCCGACCGCTATCAGGTGTGGGAGATCGGGGCGGACGGCACCGGCCTGCGGATGGTCACCGCTGCCGCTGCCAACGACTACGACAACTACGATGCCTGCTACCTCCCCAACGGCAAGCTCGCCTTCACCTCCAGCCGCTGCTACCAGGCCGTCCCCTGCACCGGGGGCGATCACGTGGCTCTGCTCTACCTGATGGATGCCGATGGCTCGAACGTGCGCCAGGTTACCTTCGACCAGGACCACAGTTGGAACCCCGCGATGCTCAACGACGGTCGGGTCCTCTACACCCGCTGGGAGTACAACGACATCCCGCACTACTTCAGCCGCATCCTGTTCGCGATGAACCCGGACGGTACGCGCCAGATGGCGGTGTATGGCACCAACTCCTGGTACCCGAACACGATCATCGGCGCCCGCGCGGTGCCCGGCAGCCTCAGCCGCGTGTGCGCCATCCTCTCCGGCCACCACGGCAACCCGCGCATGGGGGAGGTGGCGATCCTCGATCTGGCCCATGGCGAGCAGGAAGCGACGGGCGTGGTGCGCATCATGCCGCAGCGCCACCGCACGCCGGAGCCGCTGATCATCGATCAGTACGCCACCGGCACCTGGCCGCAGTTCACCCACCCCTACCCGCTCTCCGACAAGTATGTATTGGTGTCGTGCAAGCCCTCGCCCACGGACTGGTGGGGCCTGTACCTGGTGGATGCCTTTGACAACCTGGTTCCCCTGCGGGTGGAGCCCGGCGCAGCATTGATGGAGCCCATCCCCCTGCATCCTACTCCGCCGCCCCCGATCATCCCCACGGGCGTTGACCTCACGCGCGCCGACGCGCTGGTCTACCTCAACGATGTCTACCGGGGGCCCGGTCTGCGGGGGGTGCCACGTGGCACGGTCAC
This sequence comes from uncultured Armatimonadia bacterium, assembly GCA_964542355.1. Classification (GTDB taxonomy): domain Bacteria; phylum Armatimonadota; class Zipacnadia; order Zipacnadales; family JABUFB01; genus CAZIWQ01. The sequence continues at coordinate 2,131 of CAZIWQ010000635.1, read as the reverse complement.
ACACTTGCGGCTCATCGAGCCCGTCTACCGCTACTGGGGCAACGGCGAGACCCACAGCGCCGCGGTCGACGGGGGCTGGGACGTGAAGCGCATCCTGGGCACCGTCCCGGTGGGGCGCGACGGCTCCGCCTTCTTCCGCGTGCCGGCCAACACGCCGCTGATGGTGCAGCCGCTCAATGGCCAGGGCATGGCCCAGCAGCAGATGCGAAGCTGGTTCACCGCCATGCCGGGGGAAGTGCTCTCGTGCGTGGGCTGCCATGAGCAGCGCAAGGACGTGGTGGGAACCGCCCGCCGCAGTCGCGCCCAGGCCCAGCCGCCCACGGAGATCACCCCGTGGTACGGCCCCGCACGCGGCTTCGCCTTCGAGCGCGAGGTCCAGCCCGTCCTCGACAAGAACTGCCTCCGCTGTCACGCCACGGGCCCGATTGACCTGCGCGGCCGCAACGCCCCGGGCAACCAGCCCGATCGCTTCAGCTCCGCCTATCTCGCGCTGCACCCCTTCGTCCGCCGCCCGGGCCTGGAGTCAGACATCCATATCCTCCCCCCGCGCGAGTTTGAGGCCTCCACCAGCCAACTGGTGCAGATGCTCCGCAAGGGCCACCGTGGGGTCCGCCTGACTCCCGAGGACTGGGACCGCCTCATCACCTGGATTGACCTCAACGTCCCCTATGCCGGCGACTGGCAGGAGGCCTATCCCCCGGCCTCGGACAACCTCGTGCGGCGGCGCGAGGAGATCCGTCGCCAGGATGCCGCCGTGCTGGCCCGGGAGGCGGCCCGGCGATGAGCGCGGTCGGCGTGCGCCCCGCACGCGCTCTGCCTCCCACTGGTTCCCGGCCATTGCACCGGGCGATGGTACGCTGCGTAGTCTTGAGCGGCCTGATGCTCTCCGCCGTCCCCCGTCCTCCCACCGCCGGGGCCGCTCCCGGCCCCACCTTCCCCTTTGACGCCACCGAGGCCAGGGCCCGCCAGACTCGCGCTGCGCAGCAGCTTGGGGTATCCGTCGAGCGCACAGTGCCCCTCCCCGGTGGCCTCACCCTCACCCTCGTGCTGGTGCCCGCCGGCAGCTTCACCATGGGCGCACCGGACGGGGAATCCGCGCTCGACCCGGACGAAGGCCCTCTCACCGCGATCGACTTCGCCACCCCTCTGTGGGTGGGCAAGTGCGAGATCACCAATGCGCAGCTCCAGGCGTTCGACCCCACGCATGACAGCCGCTTCATGGACACGCGCTGGAAGGACCGGGTGGGCCCCGGCATCCCGCTCAACGGACCCGAGCAGCCGGTCGTGCGCGTGTCATGGCACGCGGCCCGGGGCTTCTGCCGCTGGCTGGCGGCGCAGACGCAGCAGCCCTTCCGCCTGCCGACCGAGCCCGAGTGGGAGTACGCCTGTCGCGCCGGGACGGCGACCCCCTTCTCCTGCCCCGACGCCGAGCTGCAACGCTACGCCAACTTCGCCGACGCGAGCCTCGGGGGCCTCAAGCCGTGGGCACCACGCGACACCGCCCGCAACGACGGAGCGGTCGTGACTGCCACGGTTGGGCGCTACCTGCCCAACGCCTGGGGCCTGTGTGACATGCACGGGAACGCGGCCGAGTGGTGCCAAAGCGTGTATGGTCCCTACCCGTTACCGGCGGGGTCACTCTCGCCGGGCGATGATGATCCGGCTCCGCGCGCGGTGCGGGGAGGGTCGTGGGACGACCGCCCCCGCCGCTGTCGCTCGGCGTTCCGGCTCTCCTACCCGCCCGACTATGCGGTCTACAACGTCGGCTTCCGCGTGGTCTGTCCGGCCGCCGCGTAGTGCCCCGCCAGGGACGATGGTGGTGGTCTGCGGGACCAGCAACTGACCGCGGGCTCACGGGCCTGTCGTGGAAGTCCGGACACGCGCCTCTCGGCTGGGTCTCTAGCGCCCCGTTAAGGATGCTTCCACGGGTCCGCCTCGTGGTGGGAGCCGGGAAAAGAACGCCGTCTCGGCGGCGGCGCGGTCGCGCCGTTCGCCGTCTCCTCCGTCCGCAGGACGAATGGCGGCGGAGCCGCCTACCAGCCCCCGGCATCTGCCGGGGGTACCGCGGCCGTTTGTCCGTCTCCCTCGTCCGCAGGACGAATGGCGGCGGAGCCGCCTACCAGCCCCCGGC
>CAZIWQ010000634.1:0-4761 GCA_964542355.1 uncultured Armatimonadia bacterium | reverse complement strand
TATGACGGGGCTGTGGAGACCATGCGCCAGGACGGGATCACCCAGTTCGCCCAGCGCGTGTACAAGCAGGGCGCCACCAAGCGCTACCTCACGGTGGATGTGTTCCAGTTCGCGACCCCCGCCCGGGCGGCCGCCATGTACACCAAGAAGGTCGCCGGCTATCGGTCCGCCAAGCCCCTGAACCAGTACACGGCGATCAAGGACAAGGCCGTTGTCGGGACGCTCAGCCAGTTCAGCTTCGGCGTCCTGCAGCGCCGGTCGTTCGTGTGCGAAGTGAGCATGTCCAAGGCCCCGACGTCCCAGGACCGCACCACGGTCAAGGGGTTCCTGCGCTACGTCTCGCGCCGACTGGGGCTGTGAGGCACGCCCCGTAACGGCTGCTGCTGACAGGTTCCGTCAGATGTCGCGCTAGCAGAGCGGCCGAAGAGCCGTTCCGAGGCCGCGAACCCACGCCAGAATGGCTCTGGAGGGCATTCAGCCGGCCGCTACGCCTCGGGGGCCGGACGGAAGTGGCCTTTTCGGCCGGACCCCCAGGCGGAGGCCCACCAAGCCTCCGCTTTGGCGTTGCCGCATCCCACAGACGGGTGGGCCCTCCGCGGCGCCATCCGTGAGCCCAGCCGACCGGCTGTACCGGGGAGGGTGTCTATGCTTGTGCTCTTCAACTCACTGAGCCGACGGCGCGAACCGTTCACTCCCGCCGACGGTCACACCGCGCTGGTATATAGCTGCGGCCCGACCGTCTACGACTTTGCCCACATCGGCAACTTCCGGGCCTTCGTGTTCGGTGACACCCTCTGCCGCTGGCTCCGCTGCCTCGGGTATGAGACCCACCAGGTGATGAACATCACCGATGTGGATGACAAGACGATCGCCGGCGCGGCGCGCGAGCAAGTCCCGCTTGGTGAGTTCACACGCCGCTACGAGCAGGCGTTCTTCGAGGACCTGAAGCTGTTGAACATCGAGCCGGCATGGCGCTATCCGCGTGCGACGGAGCACATCCCCCAGATGCAGAAGTTGGTGGCGGAGCTGATTGCCAGGGGGCACGCCTACGAGGCCGACGGGAGTGTGTACTTCGACATCTCCAGCTTCCCGGCCTACGGCCGGCTGGCGGGGGTGGCGCCCGGCTCGCAGGCGCGGGACAGCGCCTTCGGACGGCTGGAGGGTGACCAGTACGAGCGCGAAGAGGCGGCGGACTTCGTGCTCTGGAAGGCGCGGAAGGAGCCGGCGGAGCCGGCGTGGGACAGCCCCTGGGGACCCGGGCGGCCCGGCTGGCACATCGAGTGCTCGGCCATGTCGATGGAGTACCTCGGCCCCACACTCGACATTCACAACGGGGGCGTCGACCTGCGCTTCCCCCATCACGAGAACGAGATCGCGCAGAGCGAGGCGGCCACCGGCCAGCCGTTCGCACGCCTGTGGGCGCACTCCGAGCACCTGCTCGTCGACGGGATGAAGATGTCCAAGTCGCTGGGCAACTTCTTCACGCTGCGTGATCTGCTCGACAGAGGCTATGAGCCGATGGCCGTGCGCCATCAGCTCCTGACCGCCCACTATCGCAAGCAGCTTAACTTCACGTTTGATGGTCTCGAGCAGAGTCGGGCGGCGCTCGACCGCCTCTACACGTTCATCGACCGGCTCCGCAAGCTCCCGCTCGGGCCCGGCGCGAGCGAGGACGTCCGTGAGCTCACGACCGACGCCAGGAATGAGTTCGGGGCGGCCATGGACGACGATCTGAACGTGCCGGGAGCGATGGGGACAGTCTTCGAGCTGGTCCGGGAGTTGCACCCCCTGATCGACGCCGGCAGCGTCGGCGAAGGTGACCGGGTCGCCATCCTGGAGGCCCTGGCGCTTGCCGACAGTGCGCTGGGCGTGATGGGACCGGCGCTCGAGGCGTCGGCGGCCGGCGATGACGGGGAGATCGATGCCCTCGTCGCCGAGCGCACGCGCGCGCGCCAGGCCCGCGACTTCGCCCGTGCCGACGAGATCCGCGATGATCTCGCCGGCCGCGGTGTCATCATCGAGGATGGTCCGAGCGGGACCATCTGGCGCCGCGCACACTAGCAGAGCGGCCGAAACGCCGTTCTGAGGCCGCGAAGTTGCGCCAGAATGGCTCTGGAGGATACTCAGCTCGCCGCTACGCCTCGGGGGCCGGCCGGAGGTGGCCTTTCCGGCCGGACCCCTAGACGAGCGGCCGAGCGCCTCACCCTAAGTTCCACGATGTTCGCCGGAGGATGACCACGCATGATTCGTACCGCCCATGTCGGGCTCGGCCCGATTGGACTGCAGATTGCCCGCGCTACGATCGACGGGGGACAGGGAACACCGGTGGCCGCCGTCGACGTGTCGGCCGACCTCATCGGCCGGCCGTTGGGGGAGCTGACGGGCTGCAAGGGCGCGCCGGATGTGCGGGTCGCCGCCGAGCTCGAGTCCAGCCTGGCCGCGGCCGCCGCGGCCGGCGCCCAGCTCGCCGTCGTCGCCACGGGCTCCAGGCTCCCCGCGGTCTGCGACCAGATCCGCTGTGCCGTGCGCCACGGACTCAACGTCGTCTCGACGTCAGAGGAGCTGACGTGGCCCTGGCTGCGCCACCCCGGGCTGGCTGTGGAGCTGGACCGGGAGGCACAGCACCACGGGGTCACCATCGTGGGGACCGGGATCAACCCCGGGTTCCTGCTCGACCTGCTGCCCCTGCTTCTGTGCCGACCGTGCCAGGTCGTCGAGCGCGTCACTGCCAAGCGCATCGTCAATGTCTCGCTCCGCCGGGCGCAGTTGCAGCGGAAGGTGGGGTCGGGGCTGGATCCGGCGCGCTATCGCGAGCTTGCCGCCGAGGGGAAGATGGGGCACGTCGGGCTCGGGGAGTCCGCGGCCATGCTCGCCGCCGGCCTCGGCTGGGACTATGACGATGTCGATGAGGGCATCGAGCCGGTCGTCGCGCAACACCCGGTGCGCACCGATCACGTCAGCATCGAGCCGGGACAGGTCATGGGCAGCCACCAGACCGCCCGCATCGCCACCGACCAGGGCAAGACCATCGAGCTGATCTGCCGCATGACCCATGGCGAGACCGATCCCCGCGATGAGATCATCGTCGACGGGGACCCGTGGGTGCGCATGCGCATCGACGGCGGCATTTTCGGCGACACGGCGACCGCGGGCTGCACCGTCAACGTCTTCCGGCAGGCCGTGGCCGCCCGCCCGGGCCTGCTCACCGTCAAAGACCTCCCCGTCGCCTAGCTACGGGTGTAGCACCGTAGTCGATGCCACGCGGGCGTGACCGGCAGGACGGGCGTCATCGGATCAGTGTGGGCACCGTGCCTACTGGTGTAGCACCTACTGGTGTAGCACCGTAGTCGATGCCACGCGGGCGTGACCGGCAGGACGGGCGTCATCGGACACCACCGGGCACCGCCTCCTCTCACCGGCCAGTGCCCCGCAACTCCTTCATCCGCTGTGCCATCTCTCCCAGCCGGTCGTGCGCTCGGGCAAACAGCATGCGATAGGCCTCGCAGAAGTAGTTTGACCGCCACACCTCCGGGCCTGTCGCCAGACGGTGCCGTTGGCATCCGCCATGGCACTGCGCCAGCCATTCACAGGCTGCACAGCGCGGAGTAAACTCACTCTTGGCGTGCCGGAACTCGCTCAGCCGCGGCGAGAGCGCGATCTCCCTCAGCGGCCGCTCCAACACATTCCCCAGCAGCCACTCCGGCTCGACGAAGAAATCGCACGGGTAGACGTCGCCGTTGTGCTCGACCAGGAGGTAGTCCGCGCAGGTCGGGCGGAAGATGCAGGTCGGCGTCGGCTCGCCCATCGCGTACATCAAGAGGTCGTCCAGCGTCCGCACATACGTGCTCGGGGGTGTCTCGGCCGACCAGCGCTCAAACACGGCGCAGAGGAACTCCCCATACTGGCGGGGGGTGCACGAGTAGGGCTGCGGCGCGCCCGTCCGCGGGTCCAGCTCGAGGCAGGGGATGAACTGCAGGAAGCGCAGGTCATGCGCGACGAGGAAGTCGAAGACCTCCGCCCCCCGGTCGCCCGAGACGGCGGTGACCATGCACAGGATGTTGAACTCGACCTGGCCGGCGCGCAGCACCTCGATGCCCTGCATCACGCGCTCGAAGGTGGGTGCCCCCGCCGCGTCGCGGCGATAGTGGTCATGGATGGGGGCGGGGCCGTCGAGACTCACGCCCACGAGGAACTGGTAGCGGCGCAGGAAGCGTGCCCATTCGGCATCCAGGAGCACCCCGTTGGTCTGCAGACCGTTCGCGATCGACTGGCCCGGGCGGCCGCGCTGCGCCTGCACCGCGACGACGCGGCGGAAGAAGTCCACGCCGAGCGTCGTCGGCTCGCCGCCCTGCCACCCGAAGGAGGCCGTCGGGCCGCACAACTCAAGATAGTCGCCGAGCAGCCGGTGCATCACCTCGCGCGACATCACGTGATGCTTGGTGTGCGGGTAGAGTGCGAGCTTGGGGCGGTAGAAGCAATACTGACAGCGCAGGTTGCAGTCGGCGGAGGCCGGCTTGATGAGCAGGCCCAGTTGGGCGAGGTAGGCCGCGGGGTCGTCCATGGCGGCATGCTTCGCCCTCGACGGATGCCGACCCTTCTGCCGGCCGCCCCCCGTTGCCGTACTGTAGAATCACAGGCCCCGTCAAGGCTGTTGCCATTGGCGACCTGCCGACGTTGGCGTGCGCCGAACCGGCCTCACCCCCCGACCCCATATGCGCTAGCTTAGGCTAGTGACATTGGGTCGTGCTGTCTGTAAGCTGT
>CAZIWQ010000633.1:0-4766 GCA_964542355.1 uncultured Armatimonadia bacterium | reverse complement strand
TGCCCCGTGGCGAGAAACAGGGGGAGGTCACCGGCCGGCAGCGGGTCGAGCTCCGGTGCCGCCCCCGCTCGCGCGAGCCGCATCAATGACTCGAAGTTGTCGGCATCGCACACCGCGTCCGCCGAGCCGTCCTGGACCAGTTGCCCCTGCACCAGCTCCTGCATGTCGAGCAGGTCGTCGATCGCGGGGGTGAGGCGCGCCGGCTCCAGCCCCAGCCGTGCGGCCACGTCCGCCGGGGACAGCGGCCCGTAGCAGCGGAGCCACTCACCGATGATCTGCGTGAAGCGCTCGTCCAGGCCGCAGCGACGAAGGGTCTCGTTTTGCTCACCAACAGCTTCGCATGACGCAGATCCTTCGCTGTCCCGCTCCGCAGGACGGGCGCTCAGGACATCTGCGGGCCGCGGGGGGGCAGACAGCGGCGTCGGCACGACGGTCTTGGCACTCACCGGCTCCACCGCGAGCCCCGGGCCCCAGAGCGCGCGCAGGCGCGGCAGGCTCTCCGCCGCCGCAATCAGCACCGCCTCGCTCTCCGGTGGGCACAGGCGTACGAGGCGCTGCGGGAGCGCCTGCTCGAGCTCCGCGGCGGTGAGGCCATGGTCGCGCTCCACGGCGAGGAGTAGCTCGTGCCACTCGGAGAGTGGCAGTAGGAGACGCTCCTTCACCCAGTCGAGGAGGTCGCGCGGCGAGCCGGGCGAGTAGCCCGGCGCCAGTCGCTGCCGCTTGGCGACGAACCCGGCGACAAGCTGGGCGGTCACCGTCGGGCGCAGCGCGGGGGTGAACAGGACCTCGCGGATCAGGTCTTCCCGCAGCTCCGACGGCCCACCCGCAATCGGGGTGTCGTCGGCGTACATGTACTTGTTGATCTGCTGCCAGTTCATCACCCGGGCGAACGGGCTGGCCGCCTCGTGCGCGACCCCGCTGCAGGCGATGGCACCGGACTGGACCTCCGCCAGTCGCTCTTGGAGGACCTCGACCTCGAACTCATCCTGTAGACACGACCGCCAGGCCTCAAGCAGGATGGGGAAGTCGTCGAACTTGCGGACGGCGTCCAGGAGCTGCTTGGCACGCAGGCGGCTGACCCATAGCGGCATGCGCTCGCGCGCCTTGCGGCGTGTCACCAGCAGTGCGCGTCCCGCCGCTTCGCGGAAGCGGGCGCCGAAGAACCCCGAGCCCTCGAGCGATCGGCGCAGCAGGGCCGGCAGATTGTCGGGAGTGACCAGTGACATGACCTCGCCAAGGTCCACGGGCTCGGTCATGAGCACATAGAGGGCATCATTGGCCGGGTAGATCTCGGGCTTCTCGCCGAAGCGGTCCTCCCACGCAGCCCCCAGTGCCATGGCGAACGGGCGGTTGAGTGTGCCGCCCCAGCCGGTGTGGATCACAAGCTGGCTGCCGGGAGTGCCGTCGGGGCCGCTGGTCACCTGCTCGACGACGATGTGATGCCGATGGGGCAGGTCGCAGCCGCAGCTCTCGCGCTGGTGCTTCAGATACGCGATCAGGCGCTCCGCGGCAAGGGCGTCGAGGGCACAGTCGGAGGATAGCATCTCGCCAAACTGCGGGTCGTCCAGGTGGTCATTGGCGTGCTCGAGGAAGGTGGCGATGCGTTCGGCGAAGTGGGCGTCACGGCTCCACTCCTCGCCACGATAGAACGGCGCCTCGAACGCCGGCCGGCCCGTGGGCAGCACGAACACATCATTGTGGGTGATGCGCTCGATGCGCCAACTGCGGGTGCCGAAGGACATGGCGCGGCCACGCGAGGCCTCCCACACGAACTCCTCGTCCAGCTCCCCGATCAGGGAGCCCGTCTCCAGGTGGCGCAGGTGGTAGTAGCCGCGGTCGGGGATGGTGCCGCCGGCGATGTAGAGCTCCTGGAGCGCACCCGGGGCGGCGACCACGCTGTTGTCGAGGCGATCCACCGAGATGCGGGGCTTGAGGCCGCGGATCCGTGCGTCGGCGTAGCGCCCGGCAAGCATGTCGATGACGAGGTCAAACTGGCCGCGCGTCAGCTCGCGGTAGGGACTGGCGCAGCGGATGCGGGAATACAGCTCGTCAAGCTGCCAGGCCTCCACACCGACCATCGAGACCAGGATCTGAGCGAGGATGTCGAGCGGGCAGCGGACCGCTCGCGCGGCCTCGATGTCCTGCTCGAGGATGCTGCGGGCGAGGACGGCGCACTCGAGCAGGTCGTGGGAGTGGACGGCGAACAGGGTCGCGCGGCTGACCTCACCCACCTGGTGCCCGGCCCGGCCGACGCGCTGGATGCCGGAGGAGATCCGGGGCGGCGATTGCACCAGCACGACCTCGTCGAGGGTCCCGATGTCGATCCCCATCTCCAGCGAGTTGGTGGCGACGATGGCCGGCAGCTCGCCGGCCTTGAGCCGCCGCTCCACCTCCCCCCGAATCGTGCGCGACAGGGCCCCATGGTGGGCATAGGCGATCAGGTCATCCTCATCGGCATTCAGGCGCCATGTGATCGTCTCGGCCAGGCGGCGGGAGTTGGTGAAGACGAGCGTCGAGCGGTTGCGCCGGATGATCTCGCGGGTCTCGCGCACGATGGGCGTCCAGACCGGGTCCTCATCGGCCGTGACATCCGTGCCAGCGGGGAACCGCACGTGCACCTGGTAGCGCTTGCGGCCGCGGCTGGCGACGAGCGCGACCGGACGGGGGTCGTACTCGCCATCGGCGAGCAGCCGGAACCCGCCCACGAACTCCGCGGCCAGCTCCAGCGGATGCATCGTGGCCGATAGGGCGATGCGCTGGAACTCCCCACTGAGCCGCACCAGCCGCTCGACCGCGGTCATCAAGTGCACCCCGCGCCGCGAGTCGACGACAGCATGGATCTCGTCGAGGATCACGCTGCGGACAGCGCCCAGCATGGAGATGCCGCCACGTGAGCTCAGCAGCAGGTTCAGGCTCTCCGGGGTGGTGATCAGGATCTCCGGCGGATGGCGCTGCATCTTGCGGCGCTGGTCGGTGGGGGTGTCCCCACTGCGGGTCAGCACGCGGATGTCGGGGAATGGCGGGCTCGCGGGGGAGGCTTCCCGCACCTCGGCGGCGCGGCGCAGCTCGCGCAGCGGGGTCAGCAGGTTCTGCTGGATGTCGGTGTTGAGCGCCTTCAGGGGTGAGACATACAGGACCGAGCACCGGCCGGTCGGATACTCACCCGTGATGAGCTCGTTGAGGGCCCACAGGAAGGCGGTCAAGGTCTTGCCCGTACCGGTGGGGGCGGCGACGAGCACATGCTCACCGGCGGCGATGCGTGGCCAGGCCTCGGCCTGTACATCGGTGGGCACGCCGACACACTCGCCAAACCAGTCGGCGATCAAGGGATCAAACAGCGCGAGCGGGTCATCGGTCGCATTCATCGGGAGGGGACAGCTCTCCGGCAGGCGAAGTGGTCACTGCACTACCCGCTTCTGTTCGTGAACGGCTTGGGGCTCCGCCCCAGACCCCGCCGGGGCCACGGGCCCCGGGCCCCGTCTGGCTCCGGCAGGCGGCGGATGGGTGCGGTGGGGACGTGGACTGGCTTCTCTGCCCGGGCCGCCGCCTCCTCCCCGCTCTGCGTTCAGAGGCGACAAGCCGACATCCTGCTCCGGACGATGGTGAGTGACGATGCGCGTTTCCTGCCTCCTTGCTGCCTTGCTCGCGCTACCTGCCCTGCCCGCCGCCGCCGCCGCTGAGCGGCCGGCGCGCTCCTTCGTCGGTGCCGCCTGGGAGCTGCGCATGCTGGGAGTGATCACCCCCCAGCGTCTCGCGGCCCTCCGCACCGCGGTCCGGCGTCCGGTGACCATGGCCATCGTCGGGACCGGCGGAGTCAGCAAGTCGCGCCTCGCCTCAGTGCTGGTGCGCGGCAACACGCTCCAGTACCGGGGGTTTGCCAGGGATGCTACCTGTGACCCCGCCACCGAGACGCATGACACGTCGGCGGCCCGCGTGATTCTGGATCTCACGCTGCAGCTTGGGGTGCAGGTGAAGCTCCTCGTCTACCAGCCGGCCGATGACTATGCCCGGGTAGCACGCGCGCTGGAGGCGGCGGGGCACGCCGCACCGCTCGTGTCTCTGTACCAGTCATACTGGGGGGATGCGGACGACATCAAGCTGCTCACAAGCGGGATCGCCCGCGCCCCCGAGGCACTGTTCATCTCGCCGTATGTCGAGGTGGGTGACCGCCCGACGAACAGCGCGCTGCAGGGTGCTTGCGCTCGCCTCGGCGGCGGCGGCCTGGCGAACCTGCTCACCGCGGCGCCGGTAGCACGCAAGGCCCCGGGGCAACTGCTCACACCGCGCAGTGGCCCCACGGATAGCGAGGTCATCTGCCTACTCGCGCCCTCCTACTACGCCAGCGGGGCGGGCGGGACATGCCCGGCCGGCGAGGTGGCGACGGCGTGCGCGGCATACGTTCTCGCAGCCACCCCGCGCCCCCTCACCCCTCCTGCGCTTGCCGATCTCCTGCGCTGCTCGTCGGTCTGTGACCGTCACGCCCTCACCTCCGTGCCCGAGTACGGCACCGGGGCCTTTGCGAAGCTCTGTGCCGAGATCAAGCGTCTGGGCGGCGCGGGCGGGACCGGGCCGGTGAAGCTTGACGTCGCCGGGGTTCTGAACCTGTGGGAAGCCTATCGGCTACTCGCGGAGCGGTAGCCGTTCAACGAACGGCAACGGCACGGCGGCCTACCCCCCGGCCCCCTCCCCACGGGGAGGGGGAGAACGGATAACGGCGGCCTACCCCCCGGCCCCCTCCCCACGGGGAGGGGGAGAACGGATAACGG
>CAZIWQ010000632.1:0-4766 GCA_964542355.1 uncultured Armatimonadia bacterium | reverse complement strand
TTGCAGCATAGCGCCGTGCCGCAGATGTCGGCCCGGGCCCTCGGCGGGGCGAGGTGCAGCCCACCATGGCTCTGCAGACAGCCGGTCGGGCCGTAGCTGAAGGCGCCGTCCGGCTGCAGCAGCCCCTCGAAGCCGTCAAAGCAACGCGACGTGACGTCGGCCACCTCATCGCGCCGGTGGTCGCAGTGGCGCAAGGCGACGTCGAGCACATACGCCACATCGAAGATGCTGCACGCATCGGGCGTGTCGCGCAGGGCCGGGGACTCGGCGAAGCCTCGCAGGCACAGGTCGACGACGCGCTCGGGGTACTGCACCGGCATGGTGGTGATGTTTAGCACCTGGATCCAGACCTTGAAGATGCCGTTGATCAGCACATGCACCGCGACGTCGCTGCCATCCGACCAGGCGCCGGTCGCAGGGTCCTGCCGCTGCAGTAGCCAGTCGATCCCCGCCGCGATGATCTCCTCCGCGCGCTCGTCACCCATCAGGCGATTGAGGTTCTGGAAGACGATGACCGCGCCGGCCCATGACCCCGCCCCCCAGGGGTTCTCCCAGCGCAGGCCCTCCATGTACGCAGTGATCTCGGCGGGGGTGTGGAAGGCCTCGCCGTGGGTCAGCCGGTAGGGCGGCCGCCCGCCCAGGCCAAGCAGCGTCATGATCCCGTTGCGGGTCGTCCAGCGCCGGACGTTGGCGAGCTCCTCGGCGGTGGGCTGCGCCTCGCGGGTGATCGTGTGCCGCTCCATCCCCTCATCGATCATCAGCCCGTCCGCGGCCCGCTGCAGCCCGCACAGGTACTCGACCCACTCCGCGCGCTCGTCATCGGACAGTCGCAGGCCCAGTGTGCGGACGATGTTGAAGGCCATCGAGGTGGAGTCGAGGTCGAACGGCTCGAAGGCCTCGGTGGCAAAGCGGTAGCGGCCGGCACCGGACGGGTGGCGCAAGGAGCTCAGCCACGCCGGCACTGTAGTCTTGGCCTCCAGCAGCCAGGCAGGTAGGTCAGGCATCATGGTCTCTCCAGGGACAAGTTGTGTGGTGCAGGGCGGGGCAGGTTCGCTCCGCGATGTGGGGGCAGCAGCCGGCTCATCCGCGCAGCCGCGCGGGATGCAGCGTGCTACCTCGCCGCCTCATATACGACCACATCGTGCTCAAGGCGACTGCCCAGCCGATCCCTCGCCAGCTCCAGATCGTACTGGGTCTGCAGGTTGAGCCAGAAGGGTTCGCTGGTGCCGAAGAAGCGCGACAGACGCAGCGCCGTGTCCGCGGTGATCGCCCGCTTGCCGTGGACGATCTCGTTGATACGACGCGGCGACACGCCCGTGTCCTTTGCCAGCCGGTACTGGCTGATCCCCAGTGGGACTAGGAACTCCTGCAGCAGTATTTCGCCCGGATGTACCGGTGGCACCTTCGCCGTCATCGTCTCTCGCCCCTCAGTGGTAGTCGGTGATCTAGAGACCCGGCCGAAACGGCCACTTCCGGCCGGGTCTCTAGCACCAAAATGGCTGTGAGTGGCCTCTGCGAGCCTCTGAGCGTAGCGTCGCGGCCTCAGAACGACTCTTCGGCCGCTCTTCTCGACATCGTGCGCGTCACCATCCCGCCAGACAAAGCAGACTCGCCACTGGTCATTGATGCGGGTGCTGCATTGGCCCTCGCGGTCGCTCACGGCGGAAGCGCCTGGCAGCGTCCCGGTCGCGGAAGCTGCGGATCATACTCGTCGATGGTAACGCGTAGCGTTATTAACGTCAAGCGTTATGTCGAGGGAACACCACGGTGCTGCGTGCCAGGCGGGGGAGGTACCAGGCTGCCGGGAGCGAATGCGACCTGGGACCGCTGGCTCAACACCGTCGCCCTCGCACCCGACAGGAGGTCCTCTCGTCATGCTTGACCTACGCGCACTCTCGACACCGCCCGCCGGCTACGACCTGGCCACCCACCCCCTCCCGCCCCTGCCCATCGGGCCGACGCTGGCTGACTGGCGGGCCCAGCGCGAACAGCTCCGCCAGACTTGGCTGGAGTACCTCGGCCACGGCCCTGCGGTCGTGCCGCTGGAGCCGATCACCGAGTCCGAGGAAGACCTCGGCGACCTCACACGCACGCTCGTGTCCTATGGGGTCGAGGAGGGGTCGCGGGTGCAGGCGTATGTCGTGCGGCCGAAGGGCGAGGGCCCCTTCCCCGGCATGGTCGTCTTCCATCCCACGACCAATGACACGATTCGGCAGCCGGCCGGGCTGGCCGACCCGCCGGAGAAGCACTTTGCCCTGCGACTCGCGCAGCGGGGCTATGTCACCGTGTCACCGCGCAACTACCTGTGGGACTACCGCGGCCGCCCGGGCCCCGATGCCGACTTCGCCGCCTTCACTGCCCTCGTCACGGACGAACTGCTCGTGCGCTACCCCCACTGGACCGGGATGGGCAAGATGGTGTGGGACGGGCTGCGGGCGGTCGACTACCTGCTGACACTCCCCGGCGTGGACCCCTCGCGCCTGGGCTGTATCGGCCATTCGCTGGGGGCCAAGGAAGTGCTCTACAACATGGCCTTCGACGAGCGGCTGGTGGCGGGGGTGTCCAGCGAGGGCGGCATCGGCTTACCGTTCACCAACTGGACGGCCCCGTGGTACCTGGGGGAGGGGATCGAGCAGCGGCCGGACCTGGAGCATCACCAACTACTGGCGCTCGCCGCACCGCGAGCCGTGCTGGTGCTGGGTGGGGGCCTGCAGCCGTCGGCCCCGGATGCGCGCAAGGGCGGGGCCGACCACGTGCAGGACTGGAGCTACCTGGAGGCGGCCCGCCCGGTGTATGCCCTCCACCGCCGAGCCGAGGACCTGAACCTCCTCTTGCACAACCACGGCCACGCCGTCCCGCCGGAGGCCGAGGAGCTGCTCTACGCGTGGCTGGATCACTACCTGTGCCCGGGGTCCTAGCCCGAAGGAGCAACCCATGAGTGACCTCACCCTGGCATGCTTGTCCTGCGTAGCACTGCTGCTCAGTATCGCGCCACTGACCGGCGCCGAGGAGCCGGACGAGATCGCCGGACCGGCACAAGGGCCCTGGCGCCGGCTGTTCCTCGACGCGGCGGTTGTCGAGCAGCAGGCCGGCCTCGAGCGCGTGTTCCACGCCGCCGAGAAGCACCCGCGCAATCCGCTCCTGAAGCCGGACAAGCCATGGGAAGGCAAAGGGTATGGCACCGTGGTGGATGGGGGCACCGTGATGGCGGACGAGGGCAAGCTACGCATGTGGTACCTCGCCGACCTCGCCAAGCCGGTGGGATACCGGATCTGCTACGCCGAGTCCGACGACGGCCTGACGTGGACGAAGCCCAGTCTCGGTCTCGTCGAGTTCCAGGGGAGCCGGGACAACAACATCGTCCTGGATGCGACCGTGGACCCGGCGCAGCGCACCGTCTCCTATACCACTTTTGTGTCGGTGATCAAGCGCCCCCGGGATGCAGACCCGGCCAGGCGGTTTGCGCTGTACTGCTACTATCACGTGGTCGAGCTGACCGCGGCGGGCGCCTTCGGCAAGTTCGTGAGCCTCACGCCTCGCGTTGCGTTCTCCCCCGACGGCTTGCGCTGGACGTTCGCGCCGGATGAAGGCCGCAAGGGGCTGTTCGCCTCCGGTGATGTGGTCCAGTTCTTCCGCGACCCCTACCAGGATCGCTACTTCGCTACCTGGAAGACCGGCAACCGGCGCGGGCGCGCGGCCGGCGTGGCCGTGTCGCCCGACGGGCTGAAGTGGACGAAGCCAGTCGAGGGGCCGGTGTTCGTGGCCGACGATCTTGACCCCGATGATTCACAGATCTACGGCCTCGGAGCCTTCGCGTATCAGGGCCTGTACCTCGGCATGCCGTGGATCTACCACTCACGCTGGTTCAAGTATGGTGGCTATACCGACGCCCGCATGTACGAGTGCGAGAAAGACAGCCCGTGCACGATGGATACCCAGTTGGCCTGGAGCTGGGACCTGATCAACTGGACGCGCACCCCGGATCGCCAACCGTTCCTCGCGCTGGGTGCGGAGGGGTCGTTCGATGCCGGCATGGCGGTCCCCGCCAAAGAGCCGGTGCTGGTGGGCGACCGCCTGTTCTTCTACTACGGCGCCTTCCCGGGACGGCACAACGAGGGGGCCAAGTTCCCCCGGGCGACGATCGGGCTGGCGACCCTCCGCCTCGATGGCTTCTGCTCGATGCACGCGGGCACGCAGGAGGGATGGCTGCTGAGCCGGCGCGAGGGGATGACAACACCGCGAGTGGCGGTGAATGCGTCGGTCCGGCCGGGGGGCTCCCTGACGGCGGAACTGCTCGACAAGGACAACAAGCCGCTGGCGGGGTTCGCGCGCGGTGACTGCGTCCCCTTCACGGGCGACAGCGTGCGCCACACGCTGGTGTGGAAGACCGCCCAGTTCGCGCCGGAGCAACTGGCGGGCGACAAGAAGGTGCGGTTCTACCTCGCCGACGCGGACCTGTACTCGTACCTACCGGAGCAGGGCGGCGGGGGCTGAACCCCCCGCCCTGCAGACGGCGGACGGCATGTCTGCCTCACCCCCGTCCCCTCTCCGTTTCGGAGAGGGGTGAACGATAACGTCTGACGGCGGCGCGCCACGAGTGCGCGCCCTACAACGGCCACGACGAACGGCCAACACCGGCGGGGGCTCAACCCCGCCGCCCTACAGACGGCAACACCTGGCGGCCGTTGGCCACGTCCCCTCTGCGCCGGGGGTGCCTGCCGTCGTCCGAAGGACGAATGGCGGCGTAGCCGCCTCCCAGCCCCCGG
>CAZIWQ010000631.1:0-4782 GCA_964542355.1 uncultured Armatimonadia bacterium | reverse complement strand
GCCAGGTCGTTCTGCCCGGCTACACGCTCCCTGACCCGGAGAAGTCTCCCCGCTTTGATGCGAACCTGCAGCACTTCGCGAGCTTCTGGCTGCACCACCAGAGGCTCTGGGGCTGGTACGGGCTGTGGGACTACGGTGATGTGCGGCACCTGTACCAGAGCGGTTACGGGTGGGTGACACCGCCGGAGGACCTCCTCAAGCTCCTCCAGACGCCGGACAAGCAGGATGACCGCACGAAGGTACCGCCCGGCATCGCGGACTACCGTCCGGACCACGACTGGGCCTTCGATAACGGTCGCTGGGGCTGGGGCAACACCGAGGGCCTCCCGGACCTGTTCCTGGAGACCCAGTACCTGCGCACCGGCGACCGCGACCTGTTCTTCTTCTGCGAGGCAATGGCGCGCCATGAGCGCGATGTCGACATGCGCCATGACGGTGCGTTGCTGGGGTATGGCACGCGGCACGGCGTTCAGCACTGGAGCGACGGGAACCACGAGGAGCGCCAGACGACGCAGTCGGAGACGCGCTTTCACTACTACCTCACGGGCGAGGCGCGCACACGCGACTTCGCCGGGCAGTTGTACGACAAGGTCTACCGCCAGCGCGACGTCAACGTCCATGCCGCCCACAGCGGGCGCCTGCAGGGCCTGCTCACGTGGTGGGAGATGACGGGCGACGCCGAGGTCGGCAAGCTCGTGGACCGCTACGTCTCGACCTTCCTCGTTCCGGAGGGCATCAGCGAGCAGCCCGATGACGACTTCCCCGCGGGGACTCGGCGGAGCGCGAGGGATGTCAACAGCGGCAACATGTTCTTCTGGGTCTTCGGAGCGGGGCACGGATTGTTGGAGTACTACTATCTGACCGGCCGCGAGGACCTCAAGGCCTCGCTCATCAAGGCTGCCGACGCGGCGGTGCAGCGGAAGGCGGAGCCCGGCATGATGCTCAAGGCCGTCGCCTTCGCCGCCCGCCATGCCGCCGATCCGGCGCCCTACCGCAAGTACCTGGATGACTGGCTGCGCGGCAGCCGCCTGCTGCTGCTGGGGATCGTGCCCCACAACCCGCAGTTCTATTCCGGGCCGAGGTCCTTCGTGCGCTCCAGCATCCCCGGCGCGTGGTTCACCATGAACGACGAGCTGTACCTGATGACCGCCCTGCCTGGTGACCCGGCATTGACGGAGGCGGAGTGGGCGGAGCTGCGGCGCCCCGACGAGCAGGGCGGCCCGGCGACGTCGCCGCCCTTCCTGAGCTGGCAGGCGGAGTACGACCGGCCCGAGCTGCAGGAGTACTTGCGCATCAAGCACCCGCAGCCGTAGAGGCCGTCAGCGCAGACAGGTACGCCGGACACTCCTGTCCGGCACCGTTGCGCGCCCGACAGGTACGCCGGACACTCCTGTCCGGCACCGTTGCGCGCCCGACAAGAGTGTCGGGCGTACCGGAGGCACACCATGGCCAGTCAGCAATCTGACAGACCTCATCTCACACGCCTCGCCCTGCTGACGGCTCTGCTGACGCTGTCGTTGAGCGGCTTCGCGGTCGCGGAGCCGCTCGTACATAACGGTGGCTTCACGCAGCGCGCGGCGGCCGACGGCAGGCTCCCGGACGGATGGACGGTACCGCCCGGCACCGCCTGGCACAGCACTGATGCCGACGGGCACACCGGCAACGACTCGCTGCAGTTTGCCGCCACGGCCGCCGCGGCCACCCGGCCCGTGACCCAGGCAATCGTGCTGCCGCCTCAGACCGACCTGGTGCTGACGTGTACCATGAAGACCGATGGCCGCAGCAAACCAGTGGTCCGACTGCGGCTCGCGGGTGCCGACGGGGCTGAGCTCGTCCGGCTGGTGAGCGAGGCACCCGCCGGCGTCTGGCGACAGTACTTCGCCGAGTACAACACCGGCCCCGGCGGGCAGGCGACGGTCGAGCTGTGGACCGACCTCATCCGCCTGCACTCCCCGGAGCGCAACGCGCCCGCAGGGGCCGTCGCGTTCGATGACGTGCAGGTCGTCTCGAAGCAGGAGGCGCAAGCGCTGCGCACGCCGCAGTCCGGCGGCGTTACCTACGAGAACCTCGCCCGCGGCAAGCACTATACGCTGGAGCCGACGCCCGGCTATCCCCACTGCACAGACCCGGGTGACACTACCCAGCTCACCGACGGCCAGTACACAGTCGGGTACTTCTGGACGCAGAAGAGCACCGTCGGCTGGGTGCGCACCCAGGACATCACGATCACCCTCGACCTTGGGGCTCACTACGCGATTCGGGGCCTGTCGTTCAACTCCGCGGCGGGGATCGCCGGTGTGAAGTGGCCGGCCGCGATCGAGGTCCTGGTAAGCGTTGATGGGAGAGCCTATCACGAGTTGGGGGACCTCCTGAAGCTCAGCAGCACGCCGCCCGCCCCGGACGGCAACTACACGGTGCAACGCTTCCAGACCGACACGCTGCAGACACACGGCCGCTACCTCAAGCTGCTGATCACTCCGGTTGGCAACTGCACCTTTGTGGACGAGATCGAGGTCTATCGGGGCGACAAGGCGTGGCAGCAGGCGGCGCTGCCGGGGCCGGTGCTCCGCTACGCGCCCGAGTACTTCGACACCGACCCGTTCATGGCCAACCTCAAGCGGCGCCTGGGGCGGGATCTCGAGACCGTGCGGACAGTGCTGGAGGCGGAGCTGCCGCCCGCCCCGGTCCGCGAGGGCCTCACCCGCGAGGCACAGGCCCTCGACGACGCGATCCTGCATGTGCCGGCGGTTGACGCCAAGCCCTTCCGTGGGGTCCTCCCCTTCAACCCCGTGCATGAACGGGTCTACGGGCTGTTGGGGACGGCCCGGGCCGCGCTGGGCCGTGCACCGGTGATCGCCTGGCGCGCCAATCCGTGGGACTATCTGGCGCCCACGGAGCTGCCCGCGTCCCCGCCGGCACCCGTGCTCTCCGTCGCGGCCATGCAGGGCGAGACACGCCCCTGCGCACTGAACCTCACGAACTGCACATCGCAGCCGCTGACGGCGAAGCTGACGTTCGAGGGGCTCGCCGACAAGCCGCTGGGGGAGTGCGTGCGCGTGCATGAAGTGGCCTGGACCGATACCCCGGCTGCGGTGCTGGTGGCTGCGGCGCTCCCCGAGATCACACCCCGGGCCGGCTACCACGAGATCTCACTGCCAGCGGGGATGACCCGGCAGGTGTGGCTCGCGATCACCACCACCGGCCTGAAGCCCGGCACGCACCAGGGGGCTGTCGTCGTCGACGGCGTGGGCCCCGCGCCCCTGCGCGTGCCCGTGGCGGTGCGGGTGTTTGACGTGCCGTTCCCGGCCGAGCCGCGGCTGCATGTCGGGGGCTGGGACTACACCGACGGCACTCTGTACGGCGTGACACCCCAGAACCGGTCGGCGTTCATCGCGCATCTGCGGAGCCGCGGCGTGGACTCACCGTGGGCGACGTACGGCGTCCTGCTGTTCGGCGAGTATGCTGCTGACGGCCAGTTCGCGCAGCCGCCACGCACGCGGAGCCTGGACAACTGGGTCGGCGACTGGCCCCACGCCCGGCGCTACCACGTCTTCTGCCGCGTCGACGGGGCGAACGACCTCAAGCTCACCGATCCCCTGTTCGCTGTGAAGGTGGGCACCTGGATCCGCTTCTGGGTCGCCCACCTCAGGACGCTGGGGATCGGGCCCGAGCGCCTCTTCCTCCTGCTGGTGGACGAGTCGGAGAACGCGGAGGACGACCGCCTCATCATCACGTGGTCGCGGGCGATCAAGGCCGCCGAGCCGCAGGTGTCCATCTGGGACGATGGCACGCGACCCGTGGAGCGCAGCACCCCGGAGCTGCTCGCGGCCGTGGACTACATGTGCCCGCACCGGCCCTCGCTGATGGCAGAGCCGGACGAGAAGCAACTGGCGGTGTACCGCGCGCAGAAGGAGGCCGGCAAGGGGCTGTATCTGTACTCCTGCTGGGGGCCGACGCGCACCCTCGACCCGTACGCCTACTACCGGCTGCAGGCCTGGAGCGCGTTCCGGATGGGTGGCGAGGGGAGCTTCTTCTGGGGCTTCGGCAGCAGTAGCGGGAACTCCTGGAATGACTACATCCAGAAGGACACCGCCTACACGCCGCTATTCATGGGCCCGGACTCCGTCACCGCCGGCAAGCACATGGAGGCCGTCCGGGAGAGCATCGGGGACTTCGAGTACCTGTCGCTGCTGCGTGACCGGGTGAGCGAGCTCGAGCAGCGCGCGCCGGAGCACAAGCTCCTGCCGCGGGCGAAGGCCCTCCTGGCCGGGGCCGCGGACCGTGTGCTGTCGGCACCCGGGGCCGGCATCACGAAGTACCACATCAGTGAGCTGAGCTGGCAGGCGCCGCGCGACCATGGCTGCGCCGATGCGGTGCGGATCGAGGTCGGCGAGATGCTCGAGATGCTGGGTAAGACGCCGTAGCGAGGGGCGGTGCCTGGCAGCGGGCCGTTGCCGTGTCGTGTCGTCGCCGTGGTAGGAGCGGTCACCAGACCGCGAGCCGTTCGCCGTTGCCGTCTGCAGGGCGGGTCCCGCAGGGCGGGATGGCGCGCCGGGTAGGCGATCACCGGACGGCGACGTCGGCCTACCCCCCAGCCCCCTCCCCACGGGGAGGGGGAGCAACGGCGGATGACGGCGGGGGAGCGTGCCGTTCTGTAAGGCGGGGTGCCATTGCCGGTGTGGGTGCCGACCCGGCGGGCGATGGACCCCCGCCCACAACAGACGACGACGGCATATCTGCCTCACCCCCGTCCCCTCTCCGTGCCGGAGAGGCTTGGCGGAC
>CAZIWQ010000630.1:0-4786 GCA_964542355.1 uncultured Armatimonadia bacterium | reverse complement strand
CAGAATGGCTCTGGAGGGCACTCATCCGGCCGCTACGCCTCGGGGGCCGGCCGGATGTGGCCTTCTCGGCCGGACCCCTAGCACTGCGCCGGGCTCTGCCTCACTGGCCGGCGCAGTGCTGCTCATCCCGAATCGTCAGGAGACCAGGCATGACCGCAGTTCCTGTCAGGTGGCCTGGCCGCGTCCGGGTAGCCCTCGCGATCGTTGCGATGCTACCCGGCCTCGGCGCCACGGCCACGCAAGCGGCTCCCGATCGCTCCCACACGCGCGCGGCCGCGACCCCGCCGTACGCGGCCGCGTTCGCGCAACTGCAGTCCCCGCGGCTGCCATACGCACCGCTCCCGCCACCGCGCGTGAAGCCGGTCCTGCGCGAGCTTGTCGACCGTGGTTGGAGTGTGAACGCCGACCTCCAGACGCAGTTCACCCCGCTCCCGGCCTACCGGCGGGGGCTGTCGCGGATTGAGTGCTACGAGGTGCGCTTCACCAGCCACTACCTGCGCGGCAAGCCCGTCAGTATCTTCGGTTTCTACGGCTTCCCCGCCTCCCACGGCCGCAAGCTCCCCGCCCTGCTGCTCATCCACGGCGGCGGCGGCTATGCCACGCTCGACCGCGTCCTGGATGCCGCGCGTCGCGGCTATGCGGCACTGTCCATTGACCTCCCCGGCAAGGGCGCCCTGCGCGAGCGGTTCTCACGCTCCACGGGCCCCGACATGACGGTGAAGCAGATCTTCACCGTCAAACCGGAGCTGGGCGACAACTATCTGTACAATGCCGTGCTGGCGCAGATGCGCGCGATCACGTTCCTGTCCCGGCGGCCCGAGGTCGACCCGCAGCACATCGGCCTCGTCGGCGTCTCCTGGGGCGGCGCCACCGGTCTGATCACCACCAGCCTCGACAAGCGCGTCAAGTGCTTCGTCGACATGTTCGGCAGTGGCCTGCTGCGCGGCGGCTCGACCTGGCACGACTACTTCGATCGGCTCCCCGCCGACGAGTTCCAGCAGTGGGAAGACAACTTCGATGCCTCCCGCTACGTGGCCGACATCACGGTGCCCGTGCTCGGCCTCACCGGTACCAATGACAACTGCTACTATCTGCCGCGCTTCATGTCCACGCTGATGGCCATCCGGCCGACCCCGGACTTGCTGCTGCGACCGAACCTCGACCACAAGATCGATGAGGTCGCTCGCGAGGGGTACTACAAGTGGCTGGCGGTGCACCTCAAGGGCACCAACGCCCCTTCGCCGCCCGGCCTGCAGGCATGGCGCGTCATTGGCATCGACAAAGGGGTCCGCACCTACATCCAGCCCCGCGGCCGTGTCGGCGTCGCCCGCGCCGAGGTCTGCTACGGCGAGGTCGGTGACATCGGCTGGACCAACCGGCGCTGGAAGACGGTCCGCGCGGTCCCCGATCGCACGCGGAGCTGGTGGGTCGCGGATATCCCCCTGCCCAGCCAGATCACCTATGCGTTCGCGACCGTCTACTTCGTGGACGGCTCCGTGCTCACGACACCGGTCAACTCGCTCGCCTGCGCCAGGATCGACAACAGCATGGTGGCGCTGTATGCCCCCCTGATGTACACCGGTCCCCTCCGCGTCGAGGCCCACTACCTGGCCGGCGTCGTCAATGCCGCGATCAAGCCCGACCCCACCTCGGCGCGGGTCGCGCTCTTCCGCGACGGCCGCAAGGCCGAGCTGAATGCGCGCCGTCTCGGCGCCCTCTACTTCGTGGGCCTCCGCGAGGTCTGCGAGCAGCTTGGGGGCCAGGTGGGCTTCAACGGCCAGCATACAACGGTCGTGCTGCCGCCCCACGGGGCGGCCGAAGTGCACCGCCCCGCCTCCCGTCATCCGTCATAGCGCTGCGGGGGCGCGGCCGGCGCCAGTCTGAGGAGGGATCCTGCCATGCGGTATGCCGTCATCGGTCTCGGGATCGGCGCGGTGCACGCCCGCGTCGTCGCTGACCTGCCGGACGCCGAGCTTGTGGGCGTGTGCGACATCGACGCCGAGAAGGCCGCTGCCGTTGCCGCGTCATGCGGCACGACCGCCTATACTAACTGGGGCGAGATGGTCGCGCAGGCACGGCCCGAGGCCGTCTCCCTGTGCACCAACCCCCGCACACACCTCCCCGTCACCGAGGGGCTGGCCGGGCGTGGCATCCACGTCCTGTGTGAGAAGCCGATGGCGCCCACCGTCGCGGAGTGCGACGCCCTGACCCAGGCCTGCGAGACTGCCGGCGTCACCCTCATGATCGCCCAGAAGAAGCGCTTCGCCCCGGCAATCCAGTTCCTCCACGAGCATGTCGGCGGGGACTTCGGCCCCCCGATCAGCCTCAACTACCGCTACCATCCCGGCCAGGTCCCCAAGGACTGGTTCTGGCAGGAGGACGATGGCGGCGGCCCGATCCTCGAGAACGCCGTCCACGCGTTCGACACGCTTCGGTTCGTCGTGGGCGAGATCGCGCTGATCCACGGGCTCGGGGGCAACCTCCTCGTCCGCGACCGCGCACCGCAGATTGACATCGCTCTCGGCCTGCTCGAGTTCGAGAACGGCTGCCTCGGCGCGGTCGAGCTGGGTACGGCCTCCGAGTGGTGCCTCGCGGACGAGGAGCTCTACATCGCGTGCGAGCATGCCGTGGTGCGCTCGCGCGGCGGCTTCGACCGCCCCGCGGAGCTGCTCTACGCCTACCGGGCCAAGCAGGAGCCGACGACGTTCACTGTGGACTACGAGGGGGACAGCGGCGCCCGCGACTTCGTCGCGGAGATCACTCACTTCATGGAGTGCGCGCGCACGGGTGCGGCGCCACTGATCGGCGGGCGCGACGCCGCCCGCTCGATCGCCTGCTGCCTGGCGCTCAAGCAGGCCGTCCGCGAAGGCGTGACGGTGTCAATCTAGCACCTCCGGGTTCACCAGCCCCACGGGCCGCCGGCCCTGCAGGGCGTCGAGCGTGTTCTGTGTCACCAGCGCGCTGACCCGGTCGATCGTCCGCTGATCCATCGTCGCCGTGTGGGGCATGAACAGGCAGTTGTCCAGCTTGAACAGAGCCGCCTCGGGATCGGGCGGCTCCTGCGCATAGACGTCCAGCCCTGCGCCCGCGATGGTCCGGTTCTCAAGTGCCTCCACCAGCGCCGCTTCGTCCACCAGCGACCCGCGCGCGCAGTTGATCAGGAACGCCGTCGGCTTCATCAGCGAAAGCTCCCGCCTCCCGATCAGGTTACGGTTCGCGGGGGTCGCGTTGCAGTGCAAGGTCACGTAGTCGCTCGCGCGCAGAAGCTCGTCCAGAGCCACATACTCCACCCCTAGCTCCGCGGTCACCTCGGCGCGCGCGCACGGGTCATAAGCCAGGATCCGCATCCCGAAGCCCCGGGCGCGGCGGGCGGCGCACAGCCCGATCGCCCCCAGCCCGATGATCCCGATCGTCGCCCCGCCGACATGGGCCCCGACGACCTTCTGCCAACAGCCGCGACGCATCCGTGCATCTCCCTCGCGCAGCCCGCGCGCCAGCGCCAGGATGAAGGTGAAGGCCAGGTCCGCCACCGCATCCGTGATGATCCCCGGGGTGTTGGTCACCAGCACGCCGTGGCGCGTCGCCGCCGCCTGGTCAATCGAGTCGACACCCACTCCCCAGCGCGACACCACGCGCAGCTCCGAATGAGCAGCGAACACTCGCTCGGTGTAGGCGTCGGAATCCGCAATGCAGGCGACAGCGCCGGCCAGTAGGTCGATGAGACGATCTTCCGCGAACGGCGCACCGGGGGGGCTGTCCACCAGCTCAAACCCGGCCGCGATCAGCGGCCGGCGCGCCTGCGGGTCCTTGTAGATTCCGGCGGTAACGAGTATCCTGTTGCTGCTAGTCATGGTAGCGGTGTCCCCGTCGCGGAAGTGTCGGTCTCCCAGCCGGTTTCCCGAACGAGATACCTGCAACCTCCTGATGCGCCCGCTCGTGACCTCTGTGCCCCATCGGCAGAGGCCGGCGGCTGTCTGCGGCTGCGTTAGCAGCGAACGCGAACGTGAGAAGGAGTGACGTGCCTGATGAGACGTGGATTTACGTTGATCGAGCTCCTGGTCGTCATCGCCATCATTGCGATCCTGGCGGCGATCCTGTTCCCGGTGTTCGCAAGAGCGCGCGAGAAGGCCCGCCAGTCATCGTGCCTGTCGAACACCAAGCAGATCGGCCTTGCCTTCCTGTCCTACGCCCAGGACTGCGACGAACGCTACCCGCCGTACTGGCTCAACGTCCTGCAGACCAACACCTCCGCACCCGGGGCCCTCTACCGCACCAGCAACGGCACCCTCGTCGGCTACTACCTGAGCTGGATGGACTTCATCGCCCCCTACGTCAAGAACAACCAGATCTTCCGCTGTCCCTCCG
This sequence comes from uncultured Armatimonadia bacterium, assembly GCA_964542355.1. Classification (GTDB taxonomy): domain Bacteria; phylum Armatimonadota; class Zipacnadia; order Zipacnadales; family JABUFB01; genus CAZIWQ01. The sequence goes on along the minus strand of CAZIWQ010000630.1, from coordinate 421 downwards.
GCCAGGACCGCGAACCCGGCAACAACGGCCCCTCGTATGGCTACAACCGCCAGGTCAGCCGTTACGGGAATCCGATCGCACTGGGCGACGTTCAGCGGCCTGCCGAGTGCATGCTCAGCCTCGACTACGCCAGCGTCTACGCCACCTACGCCAACCTCGGCGAGTTCTCCGGCTGGAACCAGACGGCCAGCTACGCCTTCGTTCACCCCCACAACGAGGGCGGCAATGTCGCCTTCTGCGATGGTCACAGCAAGTGGTTCAGCCGCACTGATGGTGCCATGAACACCGGCACCGAGGCCACCAACCGCATGTGGAACCCGGCGCTCCCGTAGCCGCTTGCGCGCAGTCGGCGAGACGCTCCCCCCGGGGCTCCCTCAGGCATGAGGGAGCCCCTTCGCTTCCCACGAGGTCTCTCAGGCGC
>CAZIWQ010000629.1:0-4795 GCA_964542355.1 uncultured Armatimonadia bacterium | reverse complement strand
CAAGTCCACGATCGTGGCCATCGCCGCCATCGGCTTCTTCTACATCCTCACCCTGTTCATGGGCCTGGGTGCGATGATCAATGGGGTCATCAACCCGGCGGACAGTAACATGGCGGCGCCGCTGCTGGCGCGATCCTTCGGGAACGCCCTGTTTGCCGTGATCTCGGCCATCGCGTTCGCGACAGTGCTGGGGACGGTCAGTGGTCTGATCGTAGCTGCCTCCGGGGCGGTTGCCCATGACTTCTGCGACCGCTTCATGGACATGCGCATGTCCGACCACCAGAAGATCCGGGCCGGGAAGATCTCTGCCTTTGTGATCGGGGCCCTGGCCATCGTCCTGGGGATCGTGTTCAAGGGTGTCAACGTGACTTTCCTGGTCGGCCTGGCCTTCGCGGTGGCTGCCTCGGCCAACCTCCCGGCAGTGATCATGCTGCTGTTCTGGCCGGGCACGACAGCCCGCGGTATCACTGCCTCGATCATTACCGGCATCGTCGCCTCGTTGGCCCTGATCGTGTTCTCGCCGGACCTGTACAAGCTCTATGGCCTCGATCCGACGACGGCGCCGATCCCGTTCAGCAATCCCGGCATCGTGTCCATCCCGCTGAGCTTCGTGACACTGGTCGTGGTGTCGCTGGTGACCAAACAGTCAGGGAAGGCTGTCGCCGAACCCGAAGTGGCGTGTTGACGACACCGTCGCAAGCAGTACAACGACGGTGCCGCGACGCTGTGCTCAGAGGGCCGCAGAGGCCACTCACAGCCGTCTCGCCTCGGGAGACCCGGCCGGAAGCGGCCCTTCGGCCCGGGTCTCCGGGCATCCGGCATGACTGCTACTACGCGGGTCGACTTCCATTGCCACTCCATTCACAGCGACGGGGTGTTGAGCCCCCGTGAGGTGGCGCTGCAACTTGCCGCCGATCGGGTCGCCTTCGCGGCACTGACTGACCACGACAGCGTTGATGGTCTGGGGGAGTTCGCGCAGACCCTCGCCCAGCGTGGTGTTGGCTTCATCCCCGGGGTGGAGCTCACTGTGCGGTATCGGGGGCGCGAGGCGCACCTGCTGGCGTATGGCATCGACCCGGTCCACCCCGATCTGCAGGCCACACTCCTCGCGCTGAAGCAAGCGCAGGCTCCGGGTGTGCAGAGCATCGCCGAGACGATCCGGCTGCGCGGCGTTTCGCCGGCGCACGACCCGCAGTCCCCCGCCGTCAGTTCCGCCGCCGGGGGGCAGCTCGATGTCGCGCACGCCATCGAGTTGGTCCATCGCGCGGGCGGCACGGCGTTCCTGGCGCACCCCTTGGTGTTCGAGCCCGACCTCGTGCGACTGCGCGAAGTGGTGACCGACCTCAAGGCCGAGGGCCTGGACGGCATCGAGGCACTCTACGCGCCGTTCACCCCTGCGCAGCGCGACGAGCTCACCGAGCTGGCGAACGAGTTGGCGCTCCTGGTCAGCGGCGGCACGGATGCCCATGAGCGGCGGCCCGGCCCCGCCAACGCGTTCGGTGTCCGGATGCCGACACCGATGTGGAAGCAGTTCCGCGACGCTGTCTTCGCCGGCGAGGCCGTGCGCGCTGACGACCTCCCGCCCGCGCTGCCTCCCACTCACCGCCACCCCAAGTGGCACCACTTTGCCTTCCACTTCATCTTCCCCGCCCTGCTCGCGCTGGCCCTCTTCGCGGGCGCCATGTTCGGTGTCTTCCTGCCCGCCTTCCAGCGCTCGCTCATGGAGCGCAAACGCGAGATGATCCGCGAGCTCACCAACTCCGCCTGGAGCATTCTCGCCGAGCATTACCGCGATGAGCAGGCGGGGTTGCTGACCCGTGCCCGGGCGCAGGCGCTGGCCCGCTCGCGAATCGAGTTTCTCCGCTACGGGCGGGAGAGCAAGGACTACTTCTGGCTGCAGGACCTGACGCCGCGCATCATCATGCACCCGTACCGCAAAGACCTCAACGGCAAGACGGTATCCGACTTCCGTGATGCCCGCGGGGCCCGGATCTTCGTCGAGTTCGCGCAACTCGTGCGCCGGCAGGGCGAGGGGTACATCCAGTACTACTGGCAGTGGAAGGACGATCCCAGTCGGGTCGTGCCGAAGGAATCCTACATCCGCGGGTTCGCGCCGTGGGGCTGGATCATCGGCACCGGGATCTACCTGGACGACGTACGCGCGGAGATCGCGCGCATTCAGCGGAACCTGATGCATACGCTGCTCGTGATCACGGTCGTGGTTGCGCTGCTGCTGCTCTACGTTATGCAGCAGAGCCTGGCCCTCGAGCGCGAACGCTCGGAGGCGGAGGCGAGCCTGCGGGAGTCCACCGAGCGTTACCGCTCACTGGTGGAGGCGACGACCGAAGGGACGCTCCTGGTGCTCGACGGCCGCTGCCGCTACGCCAACCCGATCTTCCTCGACCTCGTGGGCTACACGGAGCAGGAGCTAGGTCTGCTGGATCTCGCCGACCTGCTGCCGGCGACCCGGGAGAGCGAGACGGCGTGGGCGAACGTGCGGCGGGTCCAGGAAGGCCAAACCGGCACGGACGGCTTCGATGGCCTGCTGCGGCGGCGGGACGGGGTGCTCATCGAGTGCGTTCTCTCGCTCAGCCGGATCGCGGTTGGCGAGGAGCGCGGCTTCATCCTGCTGGCGCGCGATGTCAGCCCGCAACGCCGGCTGGGCAGTGAGGCGACCATTCCCACCGCGCGCCGCCTGCAGGCCATGCAGCAGATCGTTGACGACATCCCCCTCGGGGTCTTCCGGGCGCGAGCGACGGTTCGGGGGACGATCATCGAAGCCAACCGCGCGGCCACGGAGATGCTGACCGCGGGCCGCGGCGGGCAAGCCAACACCCCGCTGACACTCGGCGGGCTGTTCCCGGATGCCGCCGCCTATGGCGAGTTCTTGGCCGAGCTGCAGGCGAGGGGGTCCGCCGAGCGCCGCCTGGCTGTGACGACCGAGGCCCCCGCCACGCGCACCATCGACCTGCAGGGGGTCATTGTCCCCGACGGCCGGGACGCGGGGCGCTATGTGGATGGGGTGCTGGCGGATGTCACCCTCCACGTGCAGCGCAACATGGAGCGTGAGGCCCTCGTCGAGCGCCTGCAGGCCTCGCTGCTCTTTCTGCACGAGCCGGTCGGCTCCATGCAGCGCCGCGCGGTGTTCTGTGAGCTCGCGACCCCGCTGCACGCCGTGGCCGCCATGATCACCGCGGAGCAGGCGACGGCGGCACTGGTGCGCTCGGCATCCGCGGTGGTTGGGATCATCACCGACCACGACCTGCGTGCCCGTGTCCTGGCAGCCGGGGGCGACCCCCACCAGCCCGCCTACCAGGCGATGACCTCGCCGCTGATCACCATCGACGAGCACGCGCAGGTCTACGAGGCCCTGCTGCGGATGGAGGAGCGCAAGGTCCAGCACCTGGCGGTGACTGATGAGAGCGGACAGGTGAGCGGGGTCCTGCGCAACCAGGAGCTGCTGCAGTTCCAGAGCTATGGGGCGATCGTGCTCAGCCGGGATATCGCGCGCGCGGCAACCGTGGAGGAAGTGGTGCACTCGTGCCGGCGGACGCCGGGCCTCGTCCAGTCGCTCATCGCCTCCGGCGCGCACGCCGACCGGATCACGCGCCTGATCTCCTCCGTCTGCGACGCGGCCACGGAGCGCCTCATCGCGCTCGCACAGGCCGAGTTGGGGCCCTCACCGGTGCCGTTTGCCTTCATCGCCCTCGGCAGTCAGGGCCGCCAGGAGCAGACACTCGCCAGTGACCAGGACAACGCCATCATCTACCAGACGCCCGACGGGCGCGAGCTGCCGGAGGCCGCCGCCTACCTCGTAAGCCTCGGCGAGAGGGTCTGCGGGTGGCTGGACCAGGCAGGCTACCCGCTGTGTCGTGGGCAGGTCATGGCCAAGAACCCGCGCTGGTGCCAGCCGCTGGAAGTCTGGCAGCAGTACTTCAGCGAATGGATCCGCAAGGCCGAGGCGCAGCAGCTCCTGGAGTTCAGCATCTTCTTTGATTTCCGGACCATACACGGGGAGGTGGCACTGGCGCAGGAGCTGCGACGGCACGTGCATCGTGGCCTGCAAGGCAGCCCGTCCTTCTTGCCCCACTTCGCCCAGAACTCACTGCTCTTCAGGCCACCCTTGCGCCTCTTCGGGCGTATCGTGGCCGGCGGCGAGCAGGCCGGGCAGCTCAATCTGAAAGACGCGTTGATGCCCATTGTGAGCTTCGCCCGCCTGTACTCCCTGCGCCAGGAGCTTCATGAGACACATACGCTCGAGCGGCTCGCGGCGCTGGCCGGGCATGGTCTCTTGCCCCGAGAGAGCCAGGAGGAGACGGCCGCAGCCTACAACGTGCTGATGCGGCTGCGCCTGCGCAATCAGACCGAGGAATTGCAGGCGGGCCGCGCCGCCGACGATGTGATCAGCTACCGTAAGCTACGGCACCATGAGGAGACGCTGCTCAACCAGTCCTTCGCCCAGATCGCGGCCCTCCAGAAGCGCATCAGCCAGGACTTCCTCGGCGGCGCGGTGAGCTGACGGGGAGTTCAGGTCGGTACGCCCGACACTCCTGTCGGGCGCCAACCGCGGGCGTGAGAGCCTGTCGCGAAAGCTAGTGGCGGGGCATGCCGGCCGTTCGACCCCTGCCCGCTTGTCGGGCAGGTGAGCGAGACTGAGTGGGCTAGCTCGCGTGGCTCCCCCTCCCACTTCTCCCCTTCGTCCCCGCCGCCGGGCTTGCCCGGCGGCGGGGACGAAGGGGATTCAGGGAAGGAGCGCCGTGCGCGGCTAGCCCGGGAGTCTCATTCACCTGCCGGA
>CAZIWQ010000628.1:0-4798 GCA_964542355.1 uncultured Armatimonadia bacterium | reverse complement strand
CTTCCTCGACAACGGCGGCCAGAAGGGCGTGCAGCGACCCGTCCTCCCGCCCGGCACCCTCGCCCCCATCCACCCGGTCGCCTTCCTGGTCATCCCGATGAACCGCGTCTATGGGGTGCCCGTCGCGCCGGAGATGCGCCAGATCGCGGCGCGCGCCGGCGGCATCCTCACCTGCCAGACCTTCGGCCTCGAGCCTGAGCAGCTTGCCGTCACCGTGATCCGCCCGCAACCCACTGCCGAGGGCGAGCGCGTGATCGACATGATCGGCGTCGTCATCACGCTGGAGGGCCCACCCCTGGCCTCGGGAGACATCGCCTGTCGTCTCGGCGGGACGGAGGGCTTTGAGGATATCCGCCAGATGGAGCAGCAGCGCGTCTCGATGACGAACATCATGGAGGCGTTGCTGGGCTCCAAGAACACCCTCCATAACAACTACCAGGACTACCAGGCGTTCCTGGACCATGGCGGCAAGGTGGGTCTGCAGCACGACCCCCTGCTCCCCGGCGCCTACAACCTGAACCCCTTCCTGGTGCGCGTCGACCTCGTGCCGATGCTGGTGGTCGAGCAGGGGCAGGTCGCGGTCGTCAAGGCTTACGTCGGCCTTCCGACCGAGGACGTGTCCGGCGAGGACTTCAAGTTCGGCTCGCTGGTCAATCCCGGCCACCGCGGCATCTGGCGCGAGCCGCTGCGCACCGGCAAGTACCCCATCAATCCCCACTGCTATCAGTGGGAGATTGTGCCCACCTCGATCCTCACGCTGAACTGGGCCGAGGCGACCTCGCAGGCTCACAAGCTCGACGCCCGCCTCACCCAGATCGAGGCCAAGAGCCGCGAGGGCTTCATCTTCAACATCGACCTGCAGGTCCAGATCCACGTGCCCGACGGGGAGGCCCCCAAGGTCATCTCCATGGTCGGCACGATGATCAACCTCGTCACCGAGGTGCTCCAGGCCGCGGTCGGCAACCACTTCCGCGATAAGCTCCAGGGAATGGAGGCCGTCGAGTTCATCCAGAACCGCCACCGCGTTCAGTCCGAAGCCTTCGCCTACATCGGCGACCAGCTCAACCAGTACCGCATCGAGACCAAGGGCGTCTACATCCAGGATGTCGTCTTCCCGGCCGACCTCGTGCTGGTGCTCACCGCGCGCCAGATCGCGGTCCAGCAGACCGAGACCTACCAGCGCGAGAAGGAAGCTCAGGATCAGCGCATCCGGATGGAGCAGGCGAAGGGCACGGCCGACATGCAGGCCAGCCTCGCCCAGGCCCAGGTCGGCGTGGACATCGCCAAGAACCAGGCCGAAGCCCGCAAGGCAACCGCCGACGGTGAGGCCACCTACATCGAGCGCACCGGTACCGCCCAGGGCGCGCAGGTCCGCGCCGTGGGGATGGCCCGGGCCGAAGCCTACAAGGCCCAGGTCGAGGCCCTCGGGGCGACACCGACCGCCGTCGTCAACGCTGTCACCGCCCTCGCCGAAGGCAAGCAGACCTTCATGCCCGGGAACCTCGTGATGGTCAACGGCGGCGCCGATGGCGGCCAGGGGCCCCTCACCGGCCTCGCCGCGATGATGATGGGAGCGATGGGAGCTCAGGGGGTGAAGCTGACGGAGGGGACGGCGGACGCCAGCCCGCCGACCGCGAGCACCTCGGCAGACGGGCCGCCCGACACGCGCCCAACAACGTGACACCATCGTCATGCCGGGTTGTCCGGCACCGATACCCGCACGCCGGCTCGCCTTCGACGGCGGGGAGGCGGACTCCCTCTCCCACCGGGAGAGGGTTGGGGTGAGGGCGTGTGCCGTTGTGGTTACCGGCGGCCTCACGGCTCCAGCCCGATGGCGCAGAAGCCGTGCGCGCAGGTCGACGGTCACGGTGTCGGCTGTCACAGGCAGGGGGCGCAAGTCCCGCTCCAGCAAGTCAGTCAGGAGGGCGCGGCGGGTACCGGGGACCGCGATGGTCAACGGGCCGCCGCGCCTGGTAGAGAGTGCGAATGGCGCTCTCCGCGCTCTGGAATCCCCAGAGCGAGTTGCACAGGAACGGGCTGACCCAGATCCGGTCCTCCCGGATGCGCCGGATCAGCTCCGCGCGGCGCGACGGGTAGGTCTCGACGAAACAGAGCGCCTCCTGCAGCACGGCCATAGGGGGGCGCTCCTACCACGGCACACAAACACCGGCCGGGTCCCGCGCATGCGGGGTCCCGGACGGACGGACGGCAGACGGCGGCGATCCCGCAAGGCGGGATCGCGGTCCCAGGAACGGCATGACGGCGCAGGCGGGGACGCCCATGCACGTCAGCTCACGGGTAGTCGACCACCAGCACCACGTCATACACGGAGGCCGTTCCGGTACGGAAGCGGATCCACTCCCACAGCGCCTCTCCGGTCGTGGGGCTGCTGCTGGCCCCGAAGTAGAGGCTGTTGCGGCCCTCGCTGGCCGGCTCGGTGTACTTGCCGGCACCGTCGATGGCAAGCTCGCCGTCGACGGAGACCCGAATGTCGCTGTTCTCGAGCTCGATGCGGTAGTCGTGGAACGCCGCGGCGGTGTCCAGGGCGTGAGACAGCCCCGCGTGGTACAGCTCGACACGATCGGGCTGCAGGCGGACTTCCTCCTCGGCACGGCCGTTGCAGACGATGAGGCCACTCCTGCCGGCGATCACACGAGCACGCACCTCAACCGTGGCCTTCACCGCCGGATCCACGTTCCAGGGGTACAGGTAGTACAGGTACGAGCCGCGCTCGGTGCTGCGGTCGGCGATGAGCAGCGCGTTGTCGTGCGGCTCCGCGGTGGTGCCCACCCGCAGGCCGTCACGGTTCCACGGCATGGGCACCGGCGCCGCGCACTGCCACTGCACCTCCCACTGCCCGGGGGCGTCCGGCTCCGCCCCGCGTGACAGCCGCACCTGGTTTGCGCCCCGCCGCAGGATGTCGGTCGGCACCGGATAGGCGAACCGGCTCTCGCCGTCACACGAGCCCGTGAGCCTGGCACCGTTGATCGAGAGCTCCGGGACGGTGCTCAGGCCGGCAGAGACATAGCAGGTCGTCTTCGGCTGCAGGCCGGCGGCCTTCGCTGCCGCGAAGTCCTCGCCCACCCGCAGATCGGTATCGATGGCCCCGCCGGGCGCCAGGCGCCGCGGAGCGAGCGGATGGAGCAGGGGCAGGTTGTCGTACGCGTCCCCCCCGGGCAGCGCGCGCGAGGAGCGGAGATACCCCGAACGACCCATGACGCTGACGAAGTAGTACTTGTCCTGGCCCTGCATCGCCGTGGGGTCGCCGATGCTCCGCCACAGCGGGTGCCGCGGGTTGAAGCAGTTGAAGAGGTAGATGCCCGCCGCGCCGGCGGCCCAGGCCTCCATCGCCCGGCCACGGTAGGCCTCGACGCTGTTGCGGTCGAAGCGCTTGTCCAGATCATAGCGCACCGAGGGGTCCAGGTCACAATAGACGGGCACCTTGTAGCGCGCCCCGAGGGCCGTGCTGTACTCCCAGTGGTTGAGCTGGAAGTCGCCCCCCGCGACCAGGATGTCGACGAGCCCGTCGGCGAGCCAGCGCTCGAGGTCCAGGCCCATCCCCCGGCAGTAGTCCAGGGAGTCCGGGGCGCGGACGGACAGCAGGATCGGGCGGCCCCGGCGCATCCCCTCGGCCTCGGTCATCGCCCGGACTCGCCGCACGAACGCCGTCATCATCTCCCGCTCCTCGCTTGTCGCGAGTGAGCCCTCGGCCACGGTCCGGAACAGGACCAGGTGCCGGAAGAAATCCATCTCCAGGCCGTCCACGTCGTAATCCCGGCATACCTCCTCGAACACCTGATAGAGAAAGTCACGCACCGCCGGCTGTGCGAAGTCCACGGCCGTCCAGGAGCCGTGCGTCGGTGTCTGCCCCGGGCTGCCGAACAACAGCACGGGATGCTGCTGCTTGAAGCGGTAAAAGTAGTAGTGCGGCCTGGCGGGCGTGTGCGGCGTATCGTGGGTGTCGTTCATCCGCATGGACCACAAGAGCTCGAGACTGTTGCGGTGGCAGTAGTCGGTCATCAGCCGCAACGGGTCGGTCCCCTGGGCGAGGAGGTCAGCGACGATGTTGGTGCGGCCGGGGTCGATCGCGGCGCGATCGGTGAGCACATCGCCTACCTTCGTGTTGTGCAGGAACATCCCGAAGGGGCGCGAGGTGCAGTAGACGATGGTGTCGACCTGGGAGCCCAGGAGCGGCGTGGTGCGTTGGGCGAGGAAGGCGTCGACGGAGGCGGGGCCGGAGACCAGGTGGTCGTCGCCGTCGTTGTTGAAGATGAGCCGGCGGGTGCGGTGCGCCGCTTGCGTCCGTTGCTCGCGGTAGCGGGCAAGGGCATCAGCGGTTGCCGTTGGCTGCGCCGAGGCGGATGTCAGGAATGTCATGAGGCACGCGCCGAGCAGGACGCCGGCCACGTGCAATCGGCAGGGGCGGGGCATGGATGGCTCTCCCGTTTGTGGCGGGCGGAGGTGTTTGCCCGTGGTAGGAGCGCTCCCCTGAGCGCGACGGAACTTCACTTGCCAACCGCTACGCGCACGACATCCGGCCGCTGTCCGACCAGGCTGATCGGCTGGCGGTGTCGTGCGCCGTCGGCGTCGTCTTCCGCCATGCGGTCGCGCTCAGGGGAGCGCTCCTACCACGGCATGGAAACACCGGCCGGGTCCCGCGCATGCGGGATCCCGGCCTACAGAACGGCAACGGCTGCGATCCCGCCCTGCGGGATCGCGGTCCCAGGAACGGCAGGACAACGCCGGCCGGAGCGCTAGCTGCTGTTGATCTCGCAGGTTGCGCCGCCCCACAGGAACT
>CAZIWQ010000627.1:1422-4809 GCA_964542355.1 uncultured Armatimonadia bacterium | reverse complement strand
GGGGAGCACAAGCGAGCCGTCGCCCACGAGCGCTCACGTCACGCGCCGCGCTCGGCCGGGGGCGCATCGGTCGTGGGGCCCCCTTCCGGGGGCCGAGCGCCCTCGCGGGCGCACACCACCGGGCCGGCCGTGACGGTCGGCTGAAGCCTATTGCTGAAGCCTATCGCTGAGGGACCCCGCTGCGCGGGGCCGGTCGTCCTGCGGACGGTACGGCCGCGAGCACCGCGCGCCGCCGGGAGCTCAACTTCCGCTCGTCTCGCATTGCAGGCCAGACCCGACGATCCATGTTTGACACGGCACTAGAAGAGCGGCCGGAGAGCCGTTCTGAAGCCGCGAGACCACGCCAGAACGGCTCTGGAGGGCACTCGGCCGGCCGTTACGCCTCGGGGGCCGGCCGGACGTGGCCCTCTCTTCCGGACCCCGAGGCGCACCACTGTGCCGTGGCGCGAGGTAGGCGTCGTAGTCGTCGGCACAGAAGATGGTCTGCCGGCGGCGATTGCCGCGCCGGGTGATGGGGTGGGGGTCGCAGCGAACGACGACACGGGCGAGGCGAGCCATGGACGGCGGGGACCACAGGCGGATGAGCCAGGTCAAGAGCTAAGTATGGTGTCCCCGGAACTTCTACTTCTTGACCGGTCTGACGAGCACCGGATACTTGATGGAGGCGGTCCGCTCTGCCACGTCGGTCGCGCTCAGCGTGAGGGTCGCCCACGTCAGCCCCGCGCTGCCCACCGTCAACAGCGTCTCGTACCGCCCCTCGCCGCAGGGCGTCATCGCCACCGGCTCCTTCCCGGGGGCGGCGCAGGTGACGCGGCTGATCGGGTCGGGCGAGAGAGGCTTCACGATGACTTTGGCCTGACCATCCTGGGCCGCAACGGGGCTGTACTGAGCGTTGCGTTCGGGAGTGATGACGGCAATGGCCGGCCACCGGCCGGGGACCGTCTCCGTCCAGCACAGCACGCCGTCTTCGAGGGAGAACAGCCGGAACTGTCCCGGGGCGGCGCCCGGGCTCGTGCCCAGCGCCGGACCCGCGAGACTGAGCACTCCACTCGGGCTGTTGTAGCAGTCGTAGATGGGATGTAGGTGTCCGGCCAGGTGGGCCTTGACGCGGTACCGGGCACAGAGGTTGATCACTCGCAGCGCCTGCTCGCCACCCAGGGATGCCCAGCCGGGCATGCTGTCGAAGGCCGGGCTTGGCATAGCAATCAGAGGGTGGTGCATGGCAATCAGGAACTGCTTCTGGCCGCGTCCCTGGGCCAGCTTCAGTTGCTCCTCCAGGTAGTCACCCCATTCCGGCCAGTTGCGCTCGCCGGCGCACCCGCTGCTGTCGCTGATGGCGATCAGGGTGCAGTCCCCGCAGTCGGCGACGATGTGGTGGCTTCCGAATACGCGCCGCCACACCTCGACCGACGGCCAGTCGTGATTCCCCGCCACGGGGTAGACAGGGCAGGGGGCGTCCTTCATGATCTCCAGGAACAACTTCCAGGAGGGCTCGTCGCCACCGTCAGCGATGTCGCCGGTGGCGACCACGAACTGTGGCTTGAGTACGGGCAGCATCGCCGCCAGGTCCCGGAGTGCGTCCTGCCCCCGGGTGCCAAACGGCCCGGCCCCGGACGCGCTGAGATGGGTGTCGGTGACGTGCACGAACAGAAACGCGTGCACGGGGATGGCGAAGAGAGTCAGCGTGACCACGCACAGGAGGTACCGCGCATGCAATGGGCCAGTGACCATGTGTTCTTCCTCCGTTCATGTTCCGGGGACACCATATTCAACTGTCCGCCACTCGCTGGAGGCCATCTTCGGGACCCGACGCGGCGGGGGCGGGGCACGGTGCGCTGATCCCTAGGCCCCGAGAGTGATGATCCGGTCGATCCATTCATGCCCGGCAGGATACTGCGCGCCAAGCGCGTCCAGGAGCCAGCGGCGCTTGTCGCCCGGCAAGCGCTCGACGGCACAGTCGAAGCGGGCGCGAGCTCTGTCGCCGAGACGACACCGCGTTCGTGAGGGAGCTCCTCATCCCCCGGCCGGGGCCGGTCCGGTCGGCGGCTGCCCGCCACGGGCGACCATGGCCTCCAGCAGCGCCGCCGCGATGCGCGCCATGCCCTTGTCACCGGGATGGCCGACGATGATCCCCGTGTAGTATGGCTCCGAGCTGGCGAGGTTGGTCGGGTCCTTGTGGAAGCTCGCCAGATCAACGTAGCTCCGGTGCGCCGGGTCCTCGGCACAGACCTTACGCTTGATCTCATCCAGGGCGCCGCCGCCACCCAGGACCTGACTGGTGACAAAGACCTGCGGGTTGCCGGCGGCCTGCACGGCCACGAGTAGGGCCCTGACTCCCACCTCAAAAGCAGTCGGGTCGAAGGTGTTCCGCACCACGTTCTCGCCGCATTGCACGACTACCACGTCCGGCGGCCACGCAAGCTGCGGCTGGAGGCGCGAGCTGTCGAAGGGGGAGTAGTGCCGCTCCAGGATGTCCGCGATGTTGACGATCGTGGCGGGTTGCGGCGTCCCGCCCGGCTCGGCCGCCGAAGCCGTCGGACTGAGACGCAGGTGGCTACCGGTCCGCGCCTCGAGGGCTGCTGCCAGGACGTGTACGTAGTCCTTCTCCGGCGTGCTGGCCGCCATGCCGCAGTTGTGCAGCCACCCGTAGGGCTTGTGCGGGCCGTGCAGGGTGATGCTGTTGCCCAGAAACAGCACGCGTTCCACCTTCATCGTGCCCAGCATGGGCGGACCGGCCTTCTCCTGCGCCTGGCAGACAGAGACGGACAGGCAGGCCCACGCCGCCAGTATGGCGGCGGCACAGCACCGGCAGAGAGCTGTCTCAGTCATCTGTGAATCACGACCTCCGGAGCGTGGTCACGTCAACGGTCCCTTCCCCGGCCGGCTGCGTCCACCTGCCATCCGTCCCGCCGGTGCGACAGGTAGTCCGCGGCCCCCGGCCGGACCTCCGCGTGAGGTGCTGCCCCGGGCTCAGGTGACAGGTCGGCGGGCCCGTGACCCCACCCGCACCATAACCTCCCCCTGTCAGCACCTTCACTGGGCGCTGACAAGTGCGCCGCAAGATGATGGTGCGCCCGGGCGGCACGAACCTGGCGCCCGACACGGCCATCGGCAACACGTACGGTTGTACTACTGTGGGTTCGGCCGGGGAGTGCACCTCCCGGCCGGACCGCGAGATGTCACGACCGGCGAGGCGCCCTCCAGAGCCGTTCCGGGGTGGCCCCGCGGCCTCAGAACGGCCTTGCGGCCGCTCTCCTGGCGTCGCAGCGGCCGTGCGTCAGACGTCCATGCCCTCGGCATTGCCCCGCCGCTGGCGGCGGCGGGCGCCCTGGCGATACGGGGCGACGATGGACCGCACGTCCGGCTGCGTGCGCTCCATCCACTCAT
>CAZIWQ010000627.1:0-1412 GCA_964542355.1 uncultured Armatimonadia bacterium | reverse complement strand
GGTCCACTCGCGCGGGTCCTTGCCGATGTCGTACAACTCCAGCAACGAGCCATGGTAGAACGTCGCCTTGAGCTCGTTCTCACGGACGAGCACCTTCTCCTGCAGCTCGCCAAAAGCCGTGTTGGGCCAGCCCTTGCCATCCCCATGCAGGAGCGGCGCGAGGCTGCGGCCCTGCACGGTCTTGGGGGTGGGCAGACCGGTCAGGTCGCAGAAGGTCGGCACGAGGTCCACCTGCTCAACAACTTCCGTGTGGCGCACGCCCTGCGGCAGTAGCTGCGGGAAGCGGAAAAGGAGCGGGATGCGCGCCGAGGAATCGTACATGACGGTCTTGCCGTAGCGGCTCCGCTCGCCCATCATGTCTCCGTGATCGGCCGTGTACGAGATGATGGTGTTGTCCATCAGGTCGGCCTTCTCCATGGCTGCCAGCACCCGCCCGATCTGCGCGTCCACCGAGCTGATGCGACCCATGTAGGCCGCAATGGCCGCGAGTTGCTCTGGCTCGGGCAAGTCGCCCTTCTTCTGGTGCCCCACGGAGAAGTACCCGGCCGGTGGCTGCTCCGGGATCCTCACCTTCCCCGCGTAGAGCCTGTAGTAGGTCTCCGGGGTAAGGTAGGGCGGGTGCGGCGCGTGGAAGGAGAGCCACATGCAGAACGGCTGGGCGGGGTGCTTGCCAAGCCAGTCAATGAAACGGTCGGCCAGGAAGTGCTCGTAGGTCTCTGCGTCAGCTTCCTGGGAGATGCCGAACTGCTTGCCGCTGCGCCGGGCCTGGCGCTTGCCCCGCCCGCGCAGGAGCGCATCGTTGGGGTTGCCATGCTGCGGTGAGGGCTTGAAGTCCCGGCCGGTTGCGGCGAAGAAGTCGTCGGCCCCGATCACCAGGTCAAAGCCGTGGCGCTGGTCCTCATCGACGAAGTGCATCTTCCCGATGGCACCAGTGGCATAGCCGTGCTCCTTGAAGTGGTGGCCCATGGTGTGCTCGGCCTCAGGCAATGCATAGCCATTGGTCAGGGCGCCATGGGTATGCACATAGCGTCCGGTGATCTCGGACATGCGCGAAGGCACGCACAGGGGAGACTGGCAATAGGCGGCCCCAAAGAGCACGCCTTCGCGGGCCAGCCGATCCATGTTAGGCGTGTGGACCAGCGGATGGCCCAGACCGCTCATGAAATCCCAGCGGTGCTGGTCAGACATGATGTACAGGATGTTGGGCCGTGTTGGCTCCGCGGCCAGGGAGCCGGGGGAACGCAGCAGCCCTGCCGTGGCCAGTCCCGCCGCCCCCAGCCCCAGCCGGGTAAGGAATTGACGCCGCGTTGTGCTGTGGTCGGCCATGGGGAACCCTCCGGCATTGCTGTTGCGAGCACACGGTGCCATAGACGCGCGACGCGAGCGATGGTTTACTACAGGTCTGAGCGGTG
>CAZIWQ010000626.1:0-4813 GCA_964542355.1 uncultured Armatimonadia bacterium | reverse complement strand
CATGGAGTAGTCCTGGGCCATCGCCTGCACCGAGGTGTGCAGCCCCAGGTCATGTGGCACCAGGTCGGCCTGCACCACACCCCGCTCACCGATCACCTGCAGCGCAAAGTCGATGTTCCCATAGTAGCCATCGGGCAGGACCCAGCAGCTCTCCAGACTCACACCGGCTCCGCCGGCGAGCGTGCACAGCGCGCTGCACAGGTCGGGCACTCCGGGTGCCCGGCGACTGACCACCCCGCAGCTCGCCCGCGCGTAGACCCGGACGAAGTCGTCATCCAGCAGCCAGCGGACGAGATCGACACAATGCGACAGCAGAAACCACACGGGGGAGGTCCGGTTGAGCCAGGCGAGGGTCTCAGTCTTGCACAGGCGCTCGTTGAGGCGGAGGGAGACGTGCTCGATGCGCCCCAGGTCGCCGGAGTGCACCAGATCGCGGATGCGCCGGGCGTTGGGGCGATAGCGGTTCCCGAAGTTGACCATCACGGCCTGTCCGCTGGTGCGCGCGGTGGCAACGATGGCGTCGGCGTCGGGCAGCGTCGTCGCCAACGGCTTCTCGCACAGGACGGGCAGGCCTGCGGCCAGTGCCTCACAGACCGGCTCGCGGTGCGCGAAGTCGGGCGTGGCGACGATCGCGGCATCCAGGCGCTCGCCACTGAGTAGCTCGCGGTAGTCGTCGTAGACCGCGGCCCCCTCGGCGCGGGAGGCGAGCGCGGATGCCCGGTCCCGCTGGAGGTCACACACCGCGATCAGCGCCGCGTCGGGGCAGTGGGTGACGACCCGTGCATAGTGCTCGCCCATGACACCACAGCCGATGAGAGCGACCCTCAACCGTGGCATGGCGCTACCCCCGTACCCGCGCGGCGAAGTCCAGAGTGCAGGTCTTCCCTGAGCGGCCCTCAATCTGCAGTCGGCACTCCT
This sequence comes from uncultured Armatimonadia bacterium, assembly GCA_964542355.1. Classification (GTDB taxonomy): domain Bacteria; phylum Armatimonadota; class Zipacnadia; order Zipacnadales; family JABUFB01; genus CAZIWQ01. The sequence continues at coordinate 3,895 of CAZIWQ010000626.1, read as the reverse complement.
CCGGCGGCGCGCCGGGGGGAGACAGGACGCTGACGGCGCGCACGTCGGCGGCGCGGATATGCTCGATCAGTGTCGACCGCTGCTCATCGTGACAGAGCACCTCGAGATCGGAGATCACGACATAGCAGGCCACCCGGGCGTGCGACATCGTGAGCGCGACGCCGATCCACACCCCCAGCACCAGGTAGGCGCCCAGCGCCAGGATCTTCAGCACGAGCCGCGTCTGATCGGAGAGCGGGGTCTCCTGCAGGAACGAGTTGGCGATCCACCACAAGAGCCCGAAGCCGATCAGGCAGCCGACGGCATAGGCGATGAGGGTGAGGGTGCTGGCCCGATCCTGACGGGTGAGGAACGCCCGGCCCTTGATCCCACTGACGGTGTGGAGTTGGGCGCGCCCCTGCAGCTCGAGCAGTCGGGTGAGCTCCTGCCTGGCGGCGGGTGATGCCGCCTCCGCCAGCGCGCGCTCCAGCTCCGCGACTCGCTCCTCCACGCCGCCGTGCGGCGACGCGCGACGCGGCGTGGGCATGGTCGCAGCCGCCGGCGCATCCCCGTCGTCTGCGGGCGCGTCGGTGACGGCCTCGGCCGCCGGAGCGTCCGGCCCCTCCCCCGGCCCCTCCCCCGGGGCTTCGTCCGCCGCCGTCGGTTCCGCCGCCAGTGCCGTCTCCATCGCGGCCAGCAAGGCGGTGTAGGCGGCCCCGGCATCGGCAAACCCCTCGGCCGAGCCGGCGGCACAGCACCCGGTGATGAACTGGGCAATGGTCGGGGGGATGGTCGCGCCGCAGTCCGGCGCGGTACCGTCCGCCGGCGGCGCCTGGCCGCTGACCAGTGTCCACAGGAGCAGCCCCGCACCGCGGACGTCATCGCTCGCAGTCAGGGCCACGGTCCGCCCCAGCCGCAGACTCAGCCAGGACGCCTCCGCCGCCATCTGGACCCCGACATCCGCCAGACTCACATCGCCCTCGCCACTGATCTGGACACCGGCAGGCAGGAGGTGGCCGTAGAGGACGCCGCGCGTGTGCAGGTACTGCAGCACACTGAGCAGCTCCTGCACGATCTGCGCGGCGTTGGGCCAGGGGATCGGGCCTGAGGTCAGGAAGGTGTCCAGTCGCGTCCCTGCGACGGGCTCGTAGACGATGTGAGGCATGGAGACATTCACGAAGACTTCGAGCGGGCTGACCATGGTGGGATGGCGCAGTTCCGTAAGTCCCCGCAGGTGGGGTCCGGCCTCATTGTTGAGGCCCTCCGGCCGCAGAAAGCGGATGGTCACCGCGCTGCCTGTCACCTGGTGTCGCGCCAACCAGACTTCGCCGAGGACGTCCTCGCTCAACCGCTCCTCCAGTCGGTAGTCACGGATCAGCGTGCCCTGCACCGGCTGGTCGGCCTGACTCATGGTCGCCTCCGTGACTGCCAGACTGGGAGCCCCGCCGCGAACCCCGCGGTGCGTTCGTCACCTGCGTGCTTCGCTCAGAGCCGACCCGCGCCGTCCCCCGGGCACCCTCGGGGCGAACAGCCGCCCCCCTCGGCATGGTGCTTGCGACGGCGCGCAGCCGATAAGCAGGATCGCCTCGATCAGCCGGCAACCAGGTGCTCAGTCGCGGCGCAAGGGACAGGGGCGCTCGGGGAGGCGGTTCTGACTCGGCGGCGGCCCCGCGCCGGCTGCATGCGGTTGTCGGCGGCTGTCCGGCCGGAGGTGGTCTGTGCGGCCGGGTCGCTACTCGTCGTCACCCGCCGCGGGCGATCTCGCGGGCTGCGGAGCGGCCCCGGGGATGCGCCAGATAGCCGCCATCGCGGCCTGGGGCACCCACTTGATGTGCCCGTCGCAAAACAGCACGTTGTAGCCGCCCACGTGCGGCGCCGCGAACTGCTGCGGGCTCATGATGTTGGCGTCCATCATCAGCCATGTCGCCGCCGGGTTGGGGAGACTATCCAGCAGCTTGCCGCCCACCGTGTCGTTGTACACGTAGGTGATGCCCAACTGCTTCCAGGTGTCGGGCGCGGCGGGGCAGACGAAGAGCTTGCGTAGCCCGACATTGCGGCCCGCGACGATGTTGACGATGTTGTACGGGTCCGCGGGGTCCAGCTTCCCGAGGTTCTCGGGGTCGGCCGGATCGCGCTTGAAGGGGAAGAACCATGCCACCGGCAGTCGGCCGTCGTTCTCCTCCGTGGTGATCTGGATCGCCTGGTTGATCTGCTGGAGCTGGCTGATGCACTGGACACCCAGTGCCTTGTTCTGAACCTGGAGGAAGGCGCTTCCGGACTGGCCGGCCAGCGTCGCCATGATGCCACAGACCGTGGTTAGCTCGATGAGGGTGAAGCCCGACCGCGATCCTCGACGTCGCCATGCGCGCATGCTATAATCGCTCCTATTCCCGCAACGCCCCGCCGTTAGGCGAGGCCGACAGCGCGGGGAATCTGCCTCCCCTTTGGTTAACACTATACGGCTGCAGCCGGTGCCAGTCAATCCACCATGATGAAGCTGGCCGTGATCAGCGGCGAGATGAAGGGACTGGAGTTCCCGCTCGACCAGGGCGAGGTCACCCTCGGGCGACGCTCTGACAATAGCGTATGCCTGCCGACGGACATGAAGGTGTCCCGCCGCCACGCCCGCGTCCTGCATCACAGTGATGAACTGCTGCTGGAGGACCTCGGCAGCGCCAACGGGACGTTCGTGTGGCAGCGCCGCATCTACACGCCGACCATCATCCGCCCCGGCGACCGCTTCCGCCTGGGGCGTACGTGGGTCGAGGTCGTCGCCATCGAGGAGCCCACCGCGGAGGGCGCGGAAGCCGGCCGTGTCGTCCTGGTCGAGAGTGACGAGGAGGCGGCCCGGGGGGCGCGGCGAGGCCCGGATGCCGCCAACATCGTGTTCGCGCTGGATGCCGCCCATCTCCGCGAGCATCCGGCCGACATTCGCGAGGCGCAACGCCGCCTCGGCGTCCTGCTGGAGTTCGGCCACGCCCTCGCATCCATCCTGGAGTTGCCGCGGCTACTGCGCGTGGCCATCGACCACATCATGGCGGTGGTGCCCGCCGAGCAAGCGTCCCTGCTCCTGGTTGACCCGGACAGCGCCGCGATCGTCCCGCGCGTCGCGCGCAGCCGGGCCGGTGAGCTGCCTCGCGGCGAGCTCCGCATCAGCCGCAACATGGTTACCCGGGCCCTCGAGCAGCGCCTGGCCGTGCTGACCAGCGACGCCACCACCGACGCCCGGTTCCTGGAAGCCGACAGTGTGCAGGACCTGCGGATCCGCTCGGCCATCTGTGCCCCCATGCTCGCCCATGGTGCGCCGATCGGCGTCATCTACCTCGATACCTCCTCCGAGACCCACGTGTTCGCCGAGCAGGACGTCCACCTCGTCGCCGGCATCGCCGCTCAGGCCGCCATCGCCATCGAGAACGCCCGGCTCTACACCGACCTGCGCACGGCCTATGACAACCTGCAAGCCGCCCAGGGGCAGCTCATCCGCTCGGAGCGCGTCGCGACGGTGGGCATGCTCGCCGCCACCATCGCCCATGACATGGCCAACATCATCTCGCCACTGCAGCCCCTGATCAACCTGCTACTGGCCGGCGAGGAGGTCAGCGGCGAGGCGCGCGAGGTCCTCCGGCGCCAGAGCGAGCGTCTCGTCACCCTCGTGCAGCGCCTGCTCGCGTTTGCCCGTTCCAGCGAGCTCAACCTGCAGCCCACCAGCCTCAATACCGTCGTCCACAATACGCTCACGCTTGTGGGGACGGAGCTCGCCCACCGGGACATCTCGCTGCGGCTCACGCTCGCCGCCGACCTCCCCACCGTCGCTGCCGACGGTGCCCAGGTCGAGCGCGCGCTGCTCAACCTGAGTGTCAACGCCGCCGACGCGCTCGAAGGCTGCCCGCGCCGCGAGCGCGCGATCAAGACGGCG
>CAZIWQ010000625.1:0-4814 GCA_964542355.1 uncultured Armatimonadia bacterium | reverse complement strand
GCGGTCTGGGCTCAGGATGACAGACAGGCCAGACGGCCCAAAAGCAGCGGCGTCGGGACGGTCGGCCTACGCGACGGCGGCCTGCCGTGCATCGCATCCCGCCACAGGAGACTTCTGATGAGTACCAGGCACTATCTCCACCCGCGGTCGGGGGCCCATGGCTTCGACCACGACCCCAACCACCGCGGCCCCAGCATCTTCCTGCTGACGGTGGACATGATCCCGCCGGAGAGCTACCAGCCGACGAGCCCGCTGCGCGAGTGGCTGCGCACACCTCACCTCGACCGCCTGATGGGCGATAGCGTGCGTTTCGTCAACGCGATGAGCGTGTCGCCGCTGTGTGCCCCCTCGCGCGCGGCGTACCTCACCGGGCGCTACCCCTATCTCCTGGTGAACGAGGAACGGGCCCACGATGGCTCCGAGGTCGCGCTGCGTGATTCGGACGCCATCTTCCCGCAGTACCTGAAGGCCGTCGGGTACCAGTTGCGCCATGCGGGCAAGTCGCACGTGGGCACCAGCAAGTTCCTCGAGGCCTTCGGGGAGAATGACACGCCGTGGAACCGGTGGGCGGCACCGCTGGGCGATGACGATGGCTACGTGCGCTATCTGTCCGAGCTGGGTGTGGGACTACCGGTATGGCCCGCGCCGCTGCGCGGCCTACGCCCTGACCGCAAGACGGAGGGCAACAGTTACGGTGGCTGGATCACCCAGGACGACGGCAGCGACTTCCCGGCGGAGGCCACCTACAGCCACTACCTGGCCACACTGGGCATCGCGGCACTCGACCGTGCGCGGGCGCAGGCCGTCGCGAGCGGCGCCCCTGTCTACGTGCAAGTGGACTTCTTTGCGCCGCACCAACCGTTCATGGTTCCGACATGCTATCGCGCGCGGGCGCGCGAGTTGGCACCCCACCTCGAGCTGCCTGCGAGCTACCACGAGGCGATGGCCGGGGGCGGCGCCCGGTGGCCGCGCGTGTATGAGTTCTACCGCCGCAACTGGGGGCTGTACGATGCGGCGGCAATGCGCGACTACATGCTGCTCAACTTCCTGGAGATCGAGGCCCTGGACGCCGCGATCGGCCGCTTCGTAGCAGCGCTGCAGGAGCGCGGCCTGTACGAGGACAGTGTGATCATCTTCACCGGCGACCATGGGGAGATGAATGGGGAGCGCGGCCTGATCGACAAGGGAGTCTACGGGCATCCCCGCGTGGCCCGCGTGCCGTTGTCGGTGAAGCTGCCGGGGGGAGAGGGGCAGGGCACGTCTAGCGAGGCACTGGTGTCACTGCTCGATCTGGCCCCCACGGTGCTCGAGCTGGCGGGCGTCGCGCCGACCGAACGCCTCGACGGCCGATCACTCGTGCCGCTCATGCGCGACACCGCGGCGGACGCGGAGCAACCGTTCCTGTTCGAGTGCGGGTGGCATGTGTGCCCCAACCCCGCGATCGCCACCTTCGCACGACTGGCGGACGGGCGCCGCTATATGTATACCTACAATCTCACCTGCGAGCTTGACGAGCTGTACGACCTGGACGACCCCCACTACCGGGATCTGTCGCGGGTGCCGGCCTTCGCGCCGGTCAAGCACGAGATGATGCGGCGGCTGGGCCGCTTCCTCGAGGCCGACCCGCGCTGGACGTGCTACTGGCACACGTACCGCCTGGCCAAGTACGAGCACCTGGATATCGGCGGCGGGGACTTCCAGATGCTGCGGCCGCACTGAGGAACGACTAACGGCGGGAACGGCGAACGGCGGGAACGGCGAACGGCTGGCACTTGGCACTCGGCATTTGGCAACGACACACCGCCGGCCGTTCCTGCCAAGTGCCAAGTGCCAAATGCCAGACGTAGGAGTGAGCTCCGATGCAGTGTCAGGTCCTGAACGAGCAGCAGATCGCCCGCCTCCACGAGGCCTCGCTCCGCCTCCTGTGGGAGGTGGGGGTCGAGGTACCTCACCCGGAGCTGCTCAGCCGCTTCGCCGACTCCGGGGCCACGGTCGATCTGGCGCGGCAGCGGGTGCGCATCCCCCCCGAGCTCGTGGCACGGTGCCTGGCGCAGGCGGGCAAGCAGTTCACCATCTACGGGCGGGACCCGGGCCGCAGCGCCGCCTTCGGGTGCGGAGCGCGCAACTACAACAGCATCGCCGGTGAGGCGAGCTGGGTCGATGAGCCGGGGGCGCCGCGGCGCTATGCGACGCTGGCCGATGTCGCGGCCGCCGCCCGCCTGGGCGATGCGCTCGACGGCCTCACCGTCGTCGGGGCGATGGCCGACCCGTGCGACGTCCCGGCGCCGGTGCGCTGCATCGAGGTGTTGGCCACGATGCTCGCGCACACGACCAAGCCGGTGACGTTCTGGTTCCACGATCGGGCCGCGGCGCGCTACCTGGTGGAGTTGATGGTGGCGGTGCGCGGGAGCGAAGCACAGGCGCGGCGCTATCCCCTGTGCTACCCGTTCCTCGAGCCGATCAGCCCGCTGCGCTTCCCCTTCCACGGGATCGACCTGTTGTTCGAGACCAGCCGGCTCAACCTGCCGGTGCCGATCGGCCCGATGGCCCAGATGGGCCTGTCGGCGCCCTGCACCCTGGCGGCGACAATGGCCCACGAGAACGCCGAGATCCTCGCCGGCCTGTGCGTGACCCAGCTTGTGCAGCCGGGCACACCAGTATGCTATGGCGGCATCTGCCATGCCTTCGACATGCGCACGACGCAGCTCATCTTCGGGGGGCCGGAGCAGGCGATCTTCGGCGTGGCACTGACGCAGATGGGCAAGCACTACGGCCTGCCAGTGTACATCAACGTGGGGCTCACTGACTCCAAGCGCGTTGACGCTCAGGCCGGACTGGAGAGCGGGATCACTCTCATGCTCGGCGCCGCGGCCGGCGCCGACATCTTCGGGCACCTCGGAATCTCCGGCGTCGACCAGGCGTCCTCGCTCGACATCCTCGTGCTCCAGGAGGAGGTCATCGCCTTCGTGGAGAGTGCCCTGCGGGAGGTGGACTTCAGCGCCGAGGCGTTCGCCTTCGAGGAGAGCCTGGCAGTCGGGCCGGGCGGGAGCTTCATCGACCGCGAGCACACGGCTCGGCATTTCCGCGGGGAGCTGTGGTTCCCCCGCGTGCTGGACCGCGACTACTACCAGGCCTGGCTGGCGGCCGGGGCCGTCACTACCGAAGCGCGGTGCCGCGAGCGGCGGCGGGAGCTGGCGACGACCCATGTCGTCGCGCCCTTGGCGGCGGATGTGGAGCGGGGTGTCGCCGAGGTGGTGGCCGCGGCCCGCCGCGAACTGACGCCCGCGTGATCCGTGCGCCGCGACCGGGCGTGACCGCACTGGCCGTCTCGTGCTACTATGGAGGACAGATCCAGCGCGATGCCACCACGAGCCCGTCGCAGGCGGCTGCGGGGCTGTTCGGGCTCACGTCGACTAGAGACCCGGCCGGAGAGGCCACTTCCGGCCGGGTCGCTAGCGCCAAGATGGCTGTGAGTGGCTTGTACGGGCCTCTGAGCGCAGCGCCGCGGCCTCAGAACGACTTTCCGGCCGCTCGATTGGCGCGTGACCGAGACCGGGGGGCGACGGCAGCGTGGGTGCAGCCCTGTTGCCTGGTCGGGTCACGCGGACAGAAAGGAAACCCCCACCCTGGAACCCTCCGCCACCACTTGGCTACTGGCCGATTCGGCCCGCCTGCTTCTGCTTATCGCCGTCATCATCGGCCTCGCCCGCGGCCGAGTGCCGATGCGCAGGGGCCACCTCGTGCTGTTGGTGGTGGGCGGGGTCTTGCTCACTGCGGGGGTCGTCATCGACCTCCTCGACGACTTCCCGGTGTTCGACAACGTGGCGCTGGTCGGCAGACAGGCACCGGGGCATGACCTGGCAGTCTCGGTCGGTGGCTATCTGATCGGGTTCGCCTTCGTCGTGCTTGCCTTCTCCGCCCACACTGCGGCGTTGCGGACGGAGCATCAGGAGTTGACGCTGCGGCGGCTTGCGTCGGCACGGGAGTTGATCCGGGAGGTCTCGCGCCAACTGACGGCCGATGACATGGCCCGCGCAATCGTGAGCGGACTGCGCGAGCGGCTGGGGCTGCGGCGTGGTGCGGTGTTCCTCGTGGACGACCGCTCAGGCGTTGCCCGCGGGACCTGGGAGTTGGACGACGAGGGAGTTCCCGTGTCGATCGCCGAGCGGGCGTTCGCCCTCGTGCCCCGCGGGGAGGGTGACTGGTGGGAGACGCCGGAGGTGCGCGCGATGGTCGGGTTGAGCACCGTCATCCCGGTGCGCGGCGGCGGCAAGCCGGTGGCGCTGATCGCCGCGGACGGCGCGCTGTCCGGCGGCCGGCTCAGCGAGGAACAGACCGAGCTTGTGCTCTTGCTCAGTCACGAGGTGGCCAGTTGTCTCGAGCGGGCCCGCGTGCTCGACGAGCTCCAGCTCAGCCGGCAGCGGGAACGCCTGCTGCGTGAGCTTGTCGAGGCCACCGCCGAGAGTATCCGCCTCCCGCCCCCGCCGATGGCGACGGACCCCGGCGGCGGAGCGCCGGCCGGCCTGCCGCCCGGGCTGGGGAGTATCGTTGCGGGCATTGGTGAGCACCTGGGTACGGATGAGGTGTGCGCGGCCCTGTGGCGGACCCTCCCCGACCCGGGCAGCCCGCGGCTGACGGCGCCGGATGTCGCGGCCTGCTGGTGCCGAGACCCCGGGCGGGAGCCGGAGCTCTGGTCGCGCCTGGCGGGCCCGCTCGCCACGTGGCGCGCGAATCCGTCGCGGCCGGTGATCGCCCATGCCCGGCGTCCGGGCACCTTGCCCGACAGCAGCCCGGAGGCGGTGCTACTGACTCCG
>CAZIWQ010000624.1:0-4817 GCA_964542355.1 uncultured Armatimonadia bacterium | reverse complement strand
CCCGGAGGGAGAGGTGGAACCGCACTCCCGGCGACGCGACTTCCGCGACAGGCGCGGAACAGGCCCGGGCCCGACAGACGGTAGACGGCGAACGGCGGCGCGGTCCCGCCCTGCGGGATCCGCGCCCTACAGACGGCAACGAAAAACGGCAACGGCGACGACAACCGGGCACACGTGGAGGGATCAGGTGGCATGAACTTGCACAGCCAGACGCCCCCGGGCGTGGGGGCTGCAGGCACCGAATCGACGGCTGGCGACACTCATCCCGCGCTCCCGGAGGACCATCCGTGGGAGCAGGTCCCGGCCGCCCTCAAACAACGGCCCACATGGGTCTGCTGGCGGCGTGAGATTCGTGACGGCAAGCCCACCAAGGTGCCCTATAACCCCACGACCGGCCGGCGTGCGAAGTCGAATGACCCTGCGACCTGGGTGGACTTCGCCACAGCGTGCGCGCGCGCCTCACAGCATGATGGCATCGGCATCATGTTTGGCTCCGGCCTGTGTGGTGTGGACCTGGACCACTGCCGCGACCCGGAGACCGGTGAGCTCGAGCCCTGGGCTACGGAGGCGATCGCAGCGCTCAACTCCTACACCGAGGTGAGCCCCAGCGGCAGCGGCGTCCATGTGCTCCTGTGGGCCGAGCTGCCCCCGGGTGGGCGGCGCAAAGGCCGCGTCGAGGTCTATGGCCCCGGCTCGCCCCGCTACTTCACCGTAACCGGGCAACATCTCAGCGGTACACCGCCGATGGTCGGAACGCGCCAGGCGGAGCTGGACGCCTTCCACGCGCGCTTCATTGGTGGCGCGAAGCCGCCGGCCGCGAGCCCGGCGCCCGCCGCGCCCAGACCCACCGGCCTCGCCGACATGGAGCTGCTCGCTAGGGCACAGGCGGCCAAGAACGGGGAGGAGTTCTCACGGCTCTGGGAGGGGGGCTACCCCGCAGACGACAGCGCGGGTGACCTCAAGCTGTGCTCGCACCTTGCCTTCTGGACCGGTGGCGATCCGGCGCGCATCGACGACCTCTTCCGGCAGTCGGGCCGCATGCGCGAGAAGTGGAACCGGATCGACTACCGCGAGCGCACCATCGCCAAAGCACTCGCCACGACAACGGAGTTCTACTCGCCGGGGGGGAGAGGCTTGCCGGCGGCGAGCGCGACCGCGACGGTGACAACCCGGGCCCGCGAGCTGCTGGGATTCCGCCGTACCGACGCCGGCAATGGCGAGGCGATGGCCTTTCTCTACGGCGATCGGCTTCGGTACGACAAGCAGCGCAGCCGCTGGCTTCAGTGGGGAGGGCACGTGTGGGTGCCGGCGTTCGAGGGTGACCTCACTGTGCTCGCGAAGCAGGCTGCGCGGGAGCGCTACCTCGCGGCCTCGGAAGCCGATGACGCCGAGCAGCGCAAGTGGGCGTTCGGAAGCGAGTCCAAACACCGGGTGGAGGCGGCGGTGTTCTTTGCGAGGGGGGAACCCCCGATCGTGGACGCCGGCGAGGGATGGGACGCCGCCCCCTGGCTGCTCGCGTGCCCCAACGGGGTCGTCGAGCTGGGCACCGGGACCTTCCGCCCCGGGCAACCGGCCGATCGCTTGACGCTCACGACGGCCGTGCCCTATGACCCGACGGCCGAGTGCCCCCGGTGGCTGCGGTTCCTGGCCGAGGTCTTCCGCGATGACACCGCGCTGCTGGAGTTCGTCTGGCGGGCCGTCGGCTACAGCTTCACCGGCTCCACCCGCGAGCAGATCTTCTTCCTCCTCCACGGCAAGGGCAGCAACGGCAAGAGCCTGTTCTTAGCGACGCTCCGGCATGTCCTGGGCGACTTCGCCTATAGCGCCAGCTTCCGGGTGTTCGACCATGCCTGCCGCAACGATCACGCGCAGTCGCTCGCTCAGCTTGAGTTCAAGCGCTTTGTCACCGCGAGTGAGGCGGCGGAGAGCTGTCGCCTCAACGAGGATCGGTTGAAGGCGCTCGCCGGTAGCGATCCGATCACCGCCAACCGCATGTACCAGGACGAGACGACCTTCGACAACACCGCGAAGGTGTGGCTGGGGGTGAACCACAAGCCCCGCGTGCTGGATGACACCGACGGCTTCTGGCGCAAGGCGCGCCTCATCCAGTTCTCGCGCCAGTTTGTTGCCCCCGAGAAGCTCGCAGCGACCCCCTCGCTCGCGTTGGACCCTAACGTTCTGGCGGCAGACAAGGACCTGGGCGACAAGCTCAAGGCCGAGGCCGCGGGCATCCTGCGCTGGGCGGTCCAGGGCGCAGCCCTGTGGGCCGCGGACGGCCTCCGCGAGCCCCCCTGTGTGAGAGAGGCAAGTGACGCGTGGCGCGAGGAGGCGGACCCGCTCGGGGACTTTTTCGCCTCGTGCTGTGTCGTGAGTGACAAGTCCCGGGTGCGCGCCGGCGACCTGTTCGCGGCGTATGGGGCCTGGTGCGAAAGTCTCGGGATGCGCGAGCGCGAGCGCATGACGCAGGCGGCCTTTGGGCGGCGCATTGCCGCGCGGTTTGAGAAGGTCAAGCGGGCCTCGATCGGGGGCAAGCAGGGGCCGGCATACTATGGCATCGGCCTGTTGGAGCAGAGAGAAGGGTAGGGGAGAGGGGCCGCTGTGTGGGGCAGGTTGGTTGGCGCTGATGGGGGCAGTACGGTTAGTACCATCGCCCCCCGTTTGCAATCTTGCCCCTACACATCTTGTCTCGCGTAAGGGTCCCCGGAATCCCTACTAACCCTACTAACCGTACTACCCCAAAGCGGGATGGGGGAGAGGTTCAGGAGGTCAATCATGGACACGGACCAGACCCTGGCCGCCAAGCTCGAGGCCCTCGAACAGGTCGCGAGGGCCTGCGGCCTGTCGCCAGCGCACATCGCGCTCGCGCAGGACAAGACCCGGCGCGGGCATCGAGAGCATGGTGATGCTGTGACCGTTGACCTGTGGACCGCCCTGCGCGAGGAGCTGGCGGACGTGGCCGGTTATGGCGCCCTGTTTCGCTGGCGCGGCCTGTGGACGTGGCGGCTATGGGCGGTCGTAGTCCTGGCACGGGTGCAGTGGTGGCTCCTGTCGCGGGGCCCCCACCGGCACGCACCGGGCCGGCCGCGACGACACAATGGCAACCGCAAGCAGCAGGCCCCCGGCTAGTCTTGCCGGGGGCCTGCTTGACGTCGTCGGCTACGTGAGAGGGGGGCCCTCCCGGGCGGTGACATTACTCAGTGGCGGTGTCACCATTCCCGTAGCGGGTGTAGTGGCCGGCGTTGTCCTCATAGATCGGGATCTGCTCGCGGAGGAACTCCTCGGAAAACTTGTTGCCCCAGTATCTCGTGGCACCGTTGCGCGCCGCTGCGGCGCCGTTCATCGCATTGAAGCCCCCGCCCAGCGTCCCGGGGCGCGCGTAGGGCATGCCATTGGCGTGGCCCCAGGCCTGCAACGCCCGCAACTGCGGGAGGAGCCGGTTGTAGTCCTGCATGATGTTGGTGGTCGGCATCCCCATCATCAGGCCGCCGCCCCGGGCGCCCCCGCCGTACTGTCGCATGATCTGGTTGTAGGTGCCCATGACACCCATGCTGGGCATGCCACTGAACAGGTCGGCCGAGGCCGGGATAACTGCCGCCAGGGTCATTGCGGCGGTGATTCCGACAGCAATCATCAGGACTGTGCGCTTCATCTCGGGTTCTCTCCCTTGCGGTTCCTGTGAACCGCCCAGTACTCGTGGTTGCCGCTGAATGCGGTCTGACACCGGGTTAGTACCGCGACGCGAGGTGTTCTTCCCGAGGTCTGTTCCCCGCCGTCATCCGCCGTTGCTCCCCCTCCCCGTGGGGAGGGGGTTGGGGGGTAGGCCGCCGTCGTCGTCCCCTCGTCCCTGCCGTTCTTATTCGTGAAACCGTAGCTCTCCCAGAATCGGGCTTGACATGGCGCTCGCTTATTCGTAGAAGTATCATAAGACGAATAAGGAAGGCGGACACCATGCATCAGGCCCCCAAGGCCAGCAAGACCGGCAAGCGCACCCCCAGGCGGCTCCCCATCACCCTCACCCCCGACGAAGTCGGCGCCCTGCTCGCCACCGTGAACACTGCCTGCACTACCGGGCTGCGCAACCGGACCATGCTGGAGCTCATGCTCGGCGCAGGTCTGCGGGTGTCGGAGGTCGTCGCCCTGCGTGGCGTGGACGTGGACCTGCAGAAGGGCACCGTCCGAGTGAACCAGGGCAAGGGGAGCAAGGACCGGGTGGTCCCCGTGGATCGTGAGACCCTCGGATGGCTTCAGGCGTGGAGCGAGAAGCGCAAGCCCCTCGGGCTCAACGGCAAAGAGTGCTTCTTCGTGGGACTGCGGGAGGGGAACACGGGGCGCGGTGCGCGCGTGCGGGGGCAGGGGCTCACGACACGGTACGTGCAGGGGCTGGTGGGTACACTGGCGGCGGCGGCCGGCATCGAGAAGCACGTCACCCCCCACACCCTGCGCCACACCTACGCGACCGCGACGCTCCGGCGCGAGGGCGCGACGGTGGAACACGTTCGCCGGCTCCTGGGGCACGCGAACCTGCAGACCACGCAGGTCTACCTGCATGTAGATGACGAGGACCTCCGGCGGCTGGTGCAGACCGAGGTGCCGGCGCCCGCCGTTGACCCGCAGGTGCAGGCCCTGGCGGCGGCCCTCGGGAACCTGACCGAGGAGCAGCGGCAGGCCCTGGCAGGGCTCCTGGGGGCGGCGCCGGGGGAGTAGGGCGCGCGCGGGGGAGCGCTGCTACCACGGCGACGGCCAACGGCGGCGGGACACAAGTCCCCGCCCTACAGAACGGCAACGGCCGACGGCACGGCGGCCTACCCCCCGACCCC
>CAZIWQ010000623.1:338-4825 GCA_964542355.1 uncultured Armatimonadia bacterium | reverse complement strand
ACCCCCGGCAGACGCCGGGGGCTGGGAGGTCCCGCCCTGCGGGACCATTCGTCCTGCGGACGACGGCAGGCCCCCGCCGGCGCTGAGGGGACGTAGCCGACGACCACAGCCATGTCAGACGACAACACCGGCGGGTCCCCGCCCCACAGAGCGGCACGGCAACAGCCAACGACCGGCGGGATCCCGCCCTCCGTATTCCCGCCCACCCGCACATCGACCTGTCTCGTCATCCCGAAGGAGGTCCGTGCCGGCTCGCGTGCGAAGTCACCCGAGTAGGCCGGGGCCACCCTTTCCCGCGGAGGCACAAGATGCGTGCTACCATTGCAGTCGTGCTGGGCATGATGATTGTGAGTGCCGGTGTGTGCTTCGCGGCCACTCCTGAGCATCGGGCGATCTGGGCCAACTACCGCGACATCCTGACCCCTGAGGCTGTGCAGAGCACGGTGGAGCGGGTCAGTAACGCGCACCTCAATGCCATCTATATCCTCGTCTGGTACAACGGGGGCCAGGCGGCCTACAAGAGCGCACTGGGGCCCATGATGCAGAAGGTCCCGGACGGCTTCGACCCGCTCGGGGCGCTGATCGCGGCGGCTCATCCGCGCGGCATCCATGTCCATGCCTGGTTTGTCAATGGCGCCTATGGTTGGGTAACGGGGGCGGGGCCCGTCTTCACCCGGCACCCGGACTGGCAGTTGAACGCCGGCACGGGGGCGCAGGACCGCTGGTATGACCTGGGCAAGCCCGAGGTACGACGGTTCCAGCGCGATGTCATGCTTGAGTGCCTGCAGCGCTACGACCTGGACGGCATCCACTTCGACTACATCCGCTTCTCCGGCCGGGGCATGTGCTACTGCGACTACTGCCAGGGCGAGGTACAGAAGCGCTATGGCATCCCGCCGCTGTCGAGCAGCAACCCGACCTTTCCCCTCGCCGCCCAACTGTCGGGCAACCCGCTGGGCAAGCCGACGACGGCGCAGGTGCTGGCCGTCTTCGAGGACGGCGTCCCGGCCATCACGCTGAACAAGCTGGGGCAGGGCGAGGCCGTACTCGTGAACTGGCAGGCCACACGCGGTGGCAACCTGGCTGTCCGCGCCTTTGCCGGGCAGGTTCTGCAGCGGTTCGGGGTGGCCGCCGGTACCGCAGTCTACCAACTGCGCAACAGCCAGACGACAGCTCGCTACGGGCTCGCGGCGCAGAACGAGGGGGCGCAATGGCTCCGCGATCTGGGCTGCCAGCCGAAGGCCATCGATGAGACCAAGCTGAGCACGGTCCCGGCCGGCACGACGGTCGTGCTGCAGGGCCAGTACCTGCTGACCACGGCGACGGCCGAGTGGCTGGAGGGCTTCATCACCGCCGGGGGGCATGCCCTGGTCGTGGACGGGCCGGTGTTCGCCATCAAGGAGCCCGCGCTGCAGCGGGCCCTCGGGCTGGCGGGGACGGCCAAGTACTTCAGCGACCTACGGGTCATCACCCCGGCCCCGGGTCAGGACCTGATCAAGGCCGGCCCGCCGATTGACATCGAGGTCGAGAAGCGGCGCGCCGCGGCGTGGGTCGAGTTCTGGACAAGCTCGGTCACCGACCTCGTGCGGCAGGTGTACCAGGGAGCGAAAGCCGCCAAGCCCACTGCCTGGGTGAGTGCCGCCGTCTTCCAGGACAAGAAGGCGGCGGACAGCGTCTGCCAGGACTGGTACGGGTGGCTCAGGGAGGGGATCATCGACTACGTGCTGCCGATGGCCTACACCATGGACACCAAGGCCCTGAAGGCCCAGCTCGACGAATGGCAGGCGTTTGACCCGGCCATGGCGCGGATCATCCCAGGGCTCTCGATCTATGCGCAGCAGGGCGGCCAGGCGGCTCCGCGCGATCTGCGCCTGACCAAAGAGCAGCAGGACCTGTGCCGGACGTACCGCGTTCACGGCAACTGCTATTTCGCCCTCGACTACCTGACGCCCGCGCTCCAGGCCGCGTTCGCGACCGGACCGTACGCGGAGGCCGCAACCCCGTACTACCCGGCGCGCCAGTAGCGTGCCGCGTTCGTCTCAGAGCATGGAGGTGTCTCGATGACGAAGGACACCCGATCACGGGCTGTCGTCCGAACGCTGCTGCCTCTCCCGCCGTCGCGTGCGGCTGTCATCCTGAGCGGCCGTCCCGCGAAGCGGGACAGCGGAGGATCTGCGACAGGAGAGGGTGCCTGCGGGCGAGACGAGATCCTTCGTCGCTGCGGCTCCTGCGGAGCCGCATGCGCTCCTCAGGATGACATCGCCGGGGGGGCTCGCCTCTTCCGTCTGCACGCAGCAGGACTGCGAAGCAGCGGCGTCGTCCCGCTGACACTCTGGCTGCTGGTTTGCGCCGCCGGGTGGGCGCGGGGCGCCACACTGACGACACGCGACGGCCTGCGGGCCGAGGCGGAGGGGGTTCGGCTCGCAACGCTGGCGCTGGACGGGCAGCCGCTCGCGGGCCCAGATCTCGACTACCAGGTGTTCGATCCGCGCGACGGGAAGCCGGCGGCGAACGTGCGTGTCAGCGGCCGGTGGCAGGTGGCGGGGGACTGCCTCCGCCTCGATGGGGTCGTGGCGGCCGAGGGGGAAGAAGATCGCGTGGCTGACCTCGTGCTGCGCATTGGGGGCGCTGAGCTCCCCCTGGCAAGCATGGCCGACGATCCGCTGCTGCTCCCGCGCAAGCTCCTGTCGAAGCTCCCGCTGGTGAGCCTGCGGGTCGGGGGCAGCGATTGCCTGGCGCTGGCCTTGCCCCCGGACGCGCTCGCCATCTACCAGTTCCGCGCCGCGGCCGGCGGCGTGGAGCTACGCTACCCGTTCGGCTTCACCCGTGACGCGCGCCCCGAACTGCGGATGCAGGCCCCGTTCTCCGTGGTGCTCTACCGTACCGACCCGGCCTGGCACTTCCGCTCCGCCCTGCAGCGGTACTACGAGCTGTTCCCGGAGCCGTTCCTCCCCTTCGTGCGCAAGGCGGGGGGCTGGTTCTTTGCGGCTCCCACCCCCGACCTGCCCAACCCGCAGCACTTCTACTACCACGAGGGCGGCCCCGGCGAATGGCAGGCAGACGATGAGCGGGGGATGGGTACCTACCCATACCAGGAGTCATCCTCCAGCACCGTCAGCCTCGGGGGGGGCAATCTGCCCAAGAGCTACGAGGAGGCCATGGAGCGCTTCGAGGCGCTGGACCGGGAGATCATCCCCGTTGGATGGAGCGCCATGCGGTCGATGGCCCTGGACACTAGCGAGAAGCATGCGGGGGCGTTGTCATTGCTGGCCGACAGCGGCACCAGCAAGGCGTGGACCGGTGCGGTGCAGACGGTGACGGTGCCCCCGGGGTACCGCGGCCCGATCCTCATCCATGGCTTCAGCAAGGCCGCGGGGGTCAGTGGCGAGCGGGGCAGTGACTACTCGATCTACGTCGATGTCATGTACGCCACCGGTGGTTACCTGTTCGGCCAGTGTGCTACCTTCAGCCCCGGGACCCACGACTGGGAGGAGGGCCGGTTCGTCTCCCGGCCCGCGGAGCAAGTGGCCTCCCTCCGCGTCTTCTGCCTGCTGCGAAACAATACCGGGCGGGCGTGGTTAGATGACATTAACGTGGGGCCGGCCGATCAGCCCACGGTCAACTGGCTCAAGAACTCGGGCTTCGAGGAGCGCGGCCGGCGCACCGATCTCCAGTTCATCCGTGACAACGTCTGCCTCAACAGCCGGGAGCAGCGGGTCGTCTCCATCACCGACAACCTCTCGGCCGATGTCGGCCCATCCACACCCCTGAACCTGCTGCGCTTCACGCTGAATGTGGACCCTGACCTGCCCGACAGCCCGGAGCACCCGGCCGTCGCCCCCCGGCAGTTCGCCACCTATGACGCGATCTTCCGCGATGCCCCCAGCGTCGACGGCTGCTACATCGACTCCGTCTCGGCCTGGGTCTACGGGGTCCTCAACTGCCGGCGGGACCAGTGGCCGGCCCACCGGGCGCCCTTCAGCTACGCCCCGGGCAGCTTCAAGGTCGGGGCCCCGGGGCGCTTCGCCATGACCAAGTTCCTCAGCCGCCTGCAGCAGCGCTACCACCCTCTCGGGAAGGCGATCTTCACCAACATCCACGTGAACCTCGAAGCCTTCCCCCTGTACCTCGTCTCCGATGTGCCGGGGATCGAGAGCAGCCTGTTTCACGACCAGGACTCGCTGTTCTTCTACCGCGCAAGCTCCTACCAAAAGCCCCTGCTGCTCCTGAACTTCATGAACCTGCACGGCCTCGACAAGCGCGACACCGCAGAGCGCTACCACCTCAATGCGGCCCAGTGGGGCGAGTTTCCCAGCACCGGGCGGTTCATGCAGGAGGCCTACAAGCTCTACGGCGATGTGACTCACGCCTGGCTCCCCGCGATCAGGGAGCTCGCCACGGCGGGGTGGGAGCCCATCCCCCTGGCCCGCGGGGCGCGCGCCGAGCGCTTCGCCGGGCAGGATGCCACCTACTTCACCGTGCGGGCC
>CAZIWQ010000623.1:0-328 GCA_964542355.1 uncultured Armatimonadia bacterium | reverse complement strand
GAGGAGCTGCTGATCGACGCTGCGGCGCTTCCCGCGGCCAGGCAGGGACTGGTGGCAACCGATGCGGTGACACTGGAGGAGCTGCCACTGCCCAGCCGCGACGGCGGCTGCGCGCTGGCGTTCGAGCACGGGGGGGAGGCCGTGCGGGTGGTACGCATCGGGCCACGCGAGGGGCTGGCGAGCTGGCTCATCGGGCGGGCCCGCGAGCATGTGGCGGCCGCCGCACGGGTGCGCGGGACGGCCAGTGAGACACCGGCGCTCGCGGCGGCCGGCGAGGCCCTGGCCCCGGCCCCCCCGGAAGCGAAGGAGCCGCTCCTGAGCCATCTGG
>CAZIWQ010000622.1:0-4828 GCA_964542355.1 uncultured Armatimonadia bacterium | reverse complement strand
ACCGGTCCGCCTCCGGCTTCAGGTCGCGCCTGGCGGGGCCCTGCACCTTCAGTGTGAGCCCCTGCCGGCCGGCGCCACGGCGTGGGTGCGAGTGCTCGACGATCTCGACCACGCCTACGCTCCCGAGAGGGTGCTCCCCGCCACCCCGGTGAATCTGACCGCCGCCGATACGGACGTGAGGCTCAGGGGGCTGGCCGCCAATCGCGCCCACTTCGTGGATGTCCGGGTCTGCGATGACAAGCTGCAGGCCGTGGGGTATGCCTTCGCGCACCTCCCGGCACAGGCCGACGCCGCGAGCATCGAGCGCATCGTGCTCAGCCCGGCCGCGCCCCAGCCCGCGGCAGTCATCACGCCCAAACTGATGCAGGCCGGCGGGACCTTCACGGCGACCGCGGAGATCGCACGCCCTCCGGCCGGAGCGACACTGCGCGGGCAGGTGTATGATGCCTTCGAGCGCCTTGTCTGGGAAGCCGCCGCCCCCGTCGCCGCCGCCGGACCAGTGACACTCGCGGGCCCGTTCCTGCGGCCCGTCACGGTCTGCCACCGGCTCGAGCTGGCGCTGACCACGCCGGCCGGCCCCGCGGCGGCGAGCCGCAAGCACTTCGCCGTCGCTCTCCCCTATCCGTACGACGACTTCACCGGCCTCTTCTGGAGCTACGCCGGTGGCGACCCGGTGCTGCGGCGCACGGACCGCCTGTGCTATGAATGGGGCGCCGACATGATGGACCTGTGCCACATGAGCGGCCCGCGAGTACCAGCTCGCCGCGCAGTCGGGTCTCCGCCTCATCCCCTACGTCACTCGCATTGCCGGGGAGAGCAATGACAAGTACGAGCGCATCCCGTGCCTGCATGACCCCAAGTACCTCGGCGATGCCAATCGCGGGCTGACCAACTCGTGCCTCCAGGCGCAGGCCTTCAGCCCCGCCGCATACACGCTGGGGGATGAGAACTACCTGTTCACGGGCCGGCATGAGGTCTGCCATCGCGCCGAGACCGTCGCCGAGTTCCGGAAATGGCTGCGGGCAAAGTACGGGACCATCGCGGCCCTCAACCAGGCCTGGGGCCTGCCGGCTAAGGACCGACCGGCCGCGGCGAGCTTCGAGGAAATCGTCACGCCGATGATCCTGCCGGAAGCGGCGCGCCAGGAGGTCAGCTTCGCGCCATGGCTCGACCACAAGCTGTTCATGGCCGAGGCCTTCGCCGCTACGCACGATGTCTTCCGCAACACGATCCGCACGGTGGACCCGCAGGCGCGCGTCGGCTATGACGGCTTCCTGGGCTTCAACTGGCAGTCGGGGTATGACTTCGAGCGCCTGGCGCACAACCTCGAGCTGAACCAGACCTACACCTCGAGCTGGCTCCAGGGTGAGTTGGTGACAGCCTTCAAGCGCCCCGGCGCCCTGACCGGCAAGTGGGGCAACTCCGACGCCGACACCGAGGCCGGCTGTCATGCCTTCCCGTGGCACTGTCTACTGGCCGATGACAACTCCGTGTGGTGGTGGACGTCATGGGGCTGCGACTACATCCCGCTCAACCCGGACCTGTCGCAGAGCAACTTCGGTAAGTGGTTCTGTGAAGGCCTGCGTGAGACTGCGCAGGGACCGGGCAAGCTCTTGCTGCATGCCGAGCGCGAGCTCTCACCGGTCGCGGTGCTGCACTCACAGGCGGACTTCTACACCAGTGACGTACTCTACGAGATGGGCCTGCGATCGCCCTTCGCCGCCGGCGGGCAGTACCTGAGTGAAGAGACGGGCATCCTGCATGGCATCCGGGACAGCGGGCGGCAGTATCGCATCATCAGCCCGACGCTGCTCACGCCGGAGGTCCTGCAGGCACAGAAGGTCCTGTTCCTGGCCTACGCTTCCTGCCTGTCCGATGCGCAGGTGGCACTCCTGCGTGACTGGGTCCGGCGCGGGGGGACGCTGGTGGCGGATGGCCGGATCGGGATGCTGACGGCCGAGGGCCGGCTGCGCGACAGCCGCCCCCTCGACTCGCTGTTCGGGGTGAAGAGCGAGGCCGGCCTGGCGGCGTTCCGGCGGGCACACGCGCCCGGCGAACTGACCGTGGCCGCGGCTCTGCCCGGAGCGGCCGCCGACGTGCCGCTCAACCTCGCGAAGTTCGGTGTCTCGATCCTCGAGCCCGGGCTGCGGGCGACCACGGGCAAGGCCCTCGGCAGTGTCGGGGAGACGCCGCTCCTGATCGTCAACTCCGTCGACGCCGGGCACGCGATCCTGCTCAACATGCCCCTGAGCGAGATCAACGGCGAGCGCACCAGGGCCGGCCTCCACCCGACGGAGGCCATCGTACGGGCCATCCTGGCATCCGCGGGAGTGGCGCCCCTCGCACAAGTCACCGCGGGCGCCGGAGACCCCTCACTCCCGCCGCTGTGTCTGGACACCGTCACCTACCGCGACGGCAAGCTGCGCTATGTCGCCCTGATGCAGGACTTCCGTGTGCGCGGCCTGCCCGAGCAGAAGCTGACGATCACGACCGGCGGCGACGGGTTCGTCTACGACCTGCGCGCCGGGAAGGCACTGGGACCGGTCAGCGAGTGGCAGGCGAGTATCGGGCGGGGCTACCCGCAGGTCTACTCGATCCTCCCCTATCAGGTGACGGGCCTCCAGCCTCAGGCGGCCACTACCATCGCGGCGGGGCGTGAGCTGGGGGTCAAGGTGGCCGTGCAGGCGACGCAGCCGACGGAGTACCACGTCGTGCGGCTGGACGTCTTCGCACCCGGGCAGATCACACCCCACCGCCAGTACTCGCAAAACATCGCCTGCCCGCAAGGGCAGGGCACTGCCGTCATTCCCTTCGCGTTGAACGATGCGAAGGGGCAGTGGCGGCTACTCTGGCGGGACGTGGCGACCGGGACGACAGCGCAGAGCAAGGTGGAGGTGCAGTAAGGCCAACGCAGTTGACCTGAAGACCGCGACCCGCCCGCCAACCGCAAGGGGGCCCTACCGTGACAGTGCTCTTCCGCGTGCCGCTGTGCGCAAGTGCCATCCTCTTCGCCAGCCTCGTCTTCGCCCAGACGCCGCCGCTCACCATCGTCGCCGACCGGGCGTCCCCCTACGTCATCTACCGGGAGCAGGCGGCACCCGAGCCGGTCGTCTACGCGGCCGCCGAGTTGGCGCGGGTGGTGGCGGCCGCCACCGGCGTCACGCTGCCCATCGTCCACGAGCCGAAGTCACCGATGATCTGCCTGGGCGACAACGCGGTGGCACACCGTGCCGGCGTCACCGCGACCGACCTCGCCGAGGAGGGCTTCCGCATCGCCGCGAAGGGACCCGATCTGTACATCCTCGGTGTGGACACCCCTGACGGGGCCGTGACGAAGGGCGGTGGCTGCAGCCAGGGCACGCTCTTTGGCGTCCTGGAGTTCCTCGAGCGCTTCGTGGGTGCGCGCTGGCTGATGCCGGGCGAGGCGGGCGAGGACATCCCGGCCGCCACAGAGCTGCGCGTGACGGGCCTGCCGATCACCGATGCGCCCGACGTGCCCTACCGGCAACTGCCATACATCCAGGAGGGGCGTGCGGCCACGCGGGCGTGGCTGCGCCACCAGCGGCTGGCGTGCGAGCTGCCCGGCGGCCGCGTCGGTTGCGCGCTGACGCTTTCGCACAACCACGTCTGGGAGAAGATCCCCGGGCGCGAGGTCGTTGCGGCGCATCCCGAGTACGCCGCCCTGGTCGCGGGCCAACGCGCCAAGCCCGAAGGCAGAACCTACAAGCTGTGCACCACTAACCCCGACCTCATCGTCGCCTTCGCGGACAAGCTCATGGCGATGATGGCGCAGAGCCCGAACCAGTACAGCTACACGATCTCCCCCACCGACGGTGACGGGTGGTGTGAGTGCCCCACCTGTGCTGCACTCGACGAGCCGATCGACCCGGTCACCTGGCCCGGCAGCAAGATGCTCAGCCGCAACATGACCCGCCGGCTGTGCACCTTCTACAACGCCGTCGCCCGGCTGGTGAAGCCTCGCTTCCCCGACAAGCTGCTGTGCGGATACCTCTACTACGAGTACGCCTACCCGCCGCGCGAGCCGATCGCCATGGAGTCGAACCTGTGCTTCGTGCTGGCGACGCGGGCCTACTACGGCGCCACCCTCTACCGCCGGGAACTGGCAGAAGAGCTCCCCCGACTGCTTGGCGCGTGGTCCACGCTGTTGCCCGGTCGGGTGGCCTACTATGACCTGCCCACGAAGCTGATCCCCTCGAAGCTGGGCTTCATCGGCGCACCGCAGCCGACGGGCCTCTCCATCCTCAAGACCATCTTCCCTCCGATCAAGCAGCACAAGCTCATGGGGACGTATCTGTATGGCATGGAGTGGTGGGGTACCGCGGGGGCGCACAACTTTGCGATGGCGAAGCTGATGTGGGACTGCGACGCCGATCCGCGCGCACTAAGGGACGAATGGCTGGCGCGCGCCTACGGCCCGGACGCGGCGGAACCGATGCGCCGGCTCGACGACCTGCTCGAGCAGGGGATCTCCCGGTACAAGCAGCGCCCTGGCGACTGGCAATGGCGCTTCGCCAACGACCTCGTGCCACAGGTGTACGTGCCGCTGTTCGGGCAGATGGAGGCCCTCCACAGCGAGGCTCTGGCCAAGACCGAGACCCCGGCCCGGCGCCGGCGGCTGGAGATGTTCGGCGACAACCTGATCGTGCTGCACTGGAATCTGCACAAGGCGAGCTTGCTGCCCGACCCCGAGAAGTCAGTGTTCTACCGCTCGGATGACGATTACCGGGAGTTCGTCGCCCAGATGCCCACCTTGCTGGCCCTGGACAGCCGGGGGAGCGACGCCAAGGCGGCAAGGGAGGAGTTGTTG
>CAZIWQ010000621.1:0-4838 GCA_964542355.1 uncultured Armatimonadia bacterium | reverse complement strand
GGGAGGCGGCGGGCTTGCCGACCGCGGGCACCCACTGAGCAGCCCGGCGGCGAGCATCCCGACACACAGGAGCAACACGGATCGTCGCGACACTGACGGTCACCTCCCTGGCTCCTGATCGGGCTCTCCGAGCAGGTCGACGATCTTGGCCAGCAAGTCAGCCAGACTGAAGGGTTTCTGCAGGTACGCACTGGCACCATTGGCCAGCAGGCTGGTCGCGAGTGCGCTCTCGCCCCGGCCCGTGACGAGGATGACGGGCGGCGGGACGGGGAGGGACTGCGTAGCCCGCAAGAGCTCCTGTCCGCCGCCGCCGGGCATCATGAGATCCGAGACGATGATGTCGAAGGCCCCGGCGGCGAGCGCAGCGAGGGCCTCGCCGGTGGAGGCCACGGCAACGACCTCGTAGCCCCGTTCGGTCAGTGTATCGCCGACGATCTCGCGCAGGTCATCTTCGTCCTCAGCGAGCAGGATGCGGTGGCCGGCGCCACTGTGCACGTGGGACGCCAGCGTCTGGGCGACCGGCTGCTCCGCGCGCTCGCCCGCGCCGTCGCAGGCGGCAAGCCGCAGCTCGAAGGTCGTGCCCATCCCCTCGCGGCTGCGGACCGTGAACGTGCCCTCAAGGGCCGTGATGATCCCGTTTGACACCGACAGGCCGAGGCCTGTCCCCGCGACGTCGCTCTCGCCCAGTCGGCCCTTGGTGGTGAAGAAGGGCTCAAACACGCGCGGCAAGTCCTCCGCCCGGATGCCGACGCCGGTGTCCGTCACGGTCACGACAATCTCGCCGAGGGTGCCGTCGCGAGGGACCCATGCGGTGTCGATCCTGAGGGTGCCGCCCCGGGGCATGGCGTGGCATGCGTTGATGAAGAGGTTGACGAAGACCTCTTGCAGTTGGCCGGTGTCGGCAAAGACCTGGTGCGGGTCGGTGGCCGGCCGCAGCTCGACGGTGACGTCATGGTTTTGGATCTCGCGCGCGGTCAGCGCGAGTGCGGCTTCGATGGCGTCCTCGATCCGGATCGCCTCGCGCCGCGGCTGGCGCGGGCGGGCGAAGTCCATCAGGTTGGCGCTGATCTCGGCCCCGCGCGCGGTGGCGCGGAGGGCGACCTCGAGGAGCTGGCGATAGGCCGCCTCGGTGGCCGTGACCTCGGCGAGCTGGGCGCGGCCACTGATGATGGCGAGGACGTTGTTGAACTCGTGGGCGACCCCCGCGGCGAGCTGGCCGATGGCCGCCATCCGCTGCGATTGCTCCGTCTGCTGCCGTGCGGAGATGTCGCGCAGCACAGCGCGGAGGCCCGCCACTTGCCCGCCGGCGTCAGTGAAAGCGACGGCATGGACCTCAAGGGGGAAGAGGGTACCGCCCCGCCGCCGGGCGGTGAAGCAGGCGACAACGGGCCCCCCACCGGCCATGGCCTGGTGCAGGAAGGCGAGGGCTTCGTCGCGCTCCTCGTCGAGCATGAACTCGGGGATCGAGAGGCCCGCGGCCAGCTCCTCGGGGGTGACGCCGAAGACCTCAAACGCGCGGCGGTTGGCATACGTCGGCCGCAGGTTGACGTCGATCTCGCAGATGATGTCGGGGAGCAGCTCGGCCATCTCGCGGAACCGCTGCTCACTGGCCTGGAGCGCTTCCTGTGCGAGGCGGCTCGCGGTGATGTCCATGGCCGCCACGATCTGTCCCTCCACCGGGGCCGCCGGGTCGAGGACATGCAACTGGAGCCGCACATACAGGATGGTGCCGTCGGCACGCACCCAGCGCGCTTCGGTCTGGCCCTGACCGCGCTCCTGATAGCGGTCGTACAGCTCACGGCCGACGCGTTCATACTCGGCGGCATCCGGGTACAGCGCTCGGCTGTTGTAGCCCGTCAGGGAGCCGGGCTCGCGCCCGAGCATCTCGTAGAAGGTATCATTGGCCCACTGCAACTCACGCGCCCGGTACAGCGCGATGCCGACCGGGGAGGCGTCCAGCACTGCACTGAGCGTCTGGTTCTGCTGGCGCAAGGCATCCTCCGCCTGCTTGCGGGCGGTGATGTCGGTGATGATGCCGATCACGCCCACGATCTCGCCGGCGGCGTTGCGGTTGGGGCCGAAGGTGGCCGCGGTCCAACTGGGCGGTGTGGGCTCAGCGGTGAACGCCGGGACCGTCTCGGCGGCGACGACCTCACCGGCCAGGGCGCGTTGGAGCAGAGTCTCGATCCCGAGCTCGCGCAGGGTCGGGAAGACGTCGACGGCCCGGCGGCCCAGGACCTTCTCGGCCGGCAGGCCCGTCAGTCGCTGCATGAACGGGTTCCACACCACGTAGCGCAGCTCGGTATCATAGACGGTGATGCCCTGGCCGGCGTTGGCGATGATGGTGGTGTTGAACTGCGCGGACTCATCCCACTGCCTCTGGGCCTCGATCGCGTTGAGCGCCAGGGCGACGTCGAGGCCGACCTCATGGAACAGCACGCGCTCCTCCTCGTCCTCGGTCAGCTCGGTGGGCAAGGCGACTCCGAGGACGCCGTAGGTGCGACCGGCGTGCTGCAGGGAGGTGACCAGGGCGCCCCGCCCCGCCCCGGTGTCGGCGAGCGGGCAGTCCTCGCAGGCGACATGCGTGGCGGGGACCGCCAACACCTCCGCCTGCGCCAGCACGCGGCTGACACACCAGGGGACGATCCCCGCGTCGCACGCCGGGCCGAGGCGGCGAGGCCGGCCGTCGTCATGGGCCTCATACGTAGCGGCGATCGCGCCATCCTCCCCGGTGAGCGCGATCCAGGCCGTGCTATAGCCGCGCGTCTCGACCAGCAACTCACAGGCACGCTGCAGGAGCGCCCGCGGGTCCTTCTCCGTCACGATGAGCTGGTTGACGTTGCGAATGGCCTGGAGCACGGCGTTGAGGTGCCCCACCCGCTGCTCGACCCGCGCACGCTGGACGGTCATTGTGTTGAACGCCGCGACGAGCTCCGTGATCTCCCGGGGGCCGGTGAGCCGCAGCTCACTGCCCGCGGCGCCCTCCCCGAAGCTGCGCATCGCTTCGCTCAGCCGCCCCAACGGGCGCACAATGCGGTCGCTGAGCAGGATGCCGACAATGGCCCCCAGGAGGGCAATCGACAGGGCGAGCGCCACGACGCGGTTGCGCAGGTCAAGGATCTGCTCGTCGATCCGGCGCGCATTGGCGGCGACATACACCCGCGCCGTGGTGTTCGGGAGCACCGGATAGCTGACCAGCATCAGCGGGTCACGGCGTAGGGCTGGGCGACCCGAGATGACTACACGGTTCCCGCCCTCGTGCCGCGCCGTCGCTAGCTCGGCCGGGAGCTCGCCATCGAAGGAGTGTGCGAACACCTCGTTATCTGGCCCGACGAGGTAGGCGGCCTCCATGTTCTCGGCGCGCTCAACAGTCTCCCGCAGGGCGGCTCGCGCCGCCGCCGGCTGCCCCGCGAGCACAGCCGGCGCCACGCGTTGTGCCAGCACCCGCACGTCATCGACTGTCTCCGCCTCCAGGGCCCGGCGCATCGCGCCGCGCATCACCCGCGACACCAGCAGCGCCGAGACCAGGCCGATGCTGATCGCAAGACACGTGGTCATCAGGAGGATGCGGGTGTGCAGTCTCATGGCGTCATTCCAGGCCCCGGGTTACCAGACGGCAGGGGACACCACCGGCGGGGCTCCTACCCGCGATGGTGCTGCGCGGCCGCAATTGCCCGGGGGCGAAGTCGTGCACTGCAAACTCCGTACCGTGCTTCGCTGCCGCCACCGGCGGGACCTGCCTCCCCGAGCACGACGGCGCGCCGGCCCCAACTCTGTGACAGGTTGCTCAGGGTACCACAGTTTCGCCCTCCCGTGGGTGACAACGTTGCCACGGGGCGCCAACGGCCGAGTGACGGCAGGGCGATGGGGCGGGAGGATCACGCGGCCGGCGTGCACAACCTACCGTGCGTGGTCGAGTGCGTCCCGCCGCGGCGGCGTCCTCCCTTGCCGCGCACCGTCGCGTCTGTCGCGGACGTCGGCCACGCCCCCCCACCGGGGAGTTATCAGGGCTGAGGCAGCGGACTCCCTCTCCCACCGGGAGAGGGTTGGGGTGAGGGCGGGTGTGGTAGTCGATACCAGCGCCCTCCCCCGCCCTTCGGGCGACCTCTCCCGGGGGGAGAGGTGGAACCGCACCCAATCGCCGTGACCGTCGCGACAGGCGCCGCCGCCGATCGCCACGCCACCGGGCTGCGTGAGGAGAGAGCTTTCGCTGACCCGCAATTTCCGCAAGGGGTTGATGTTCCTGCGTCGCGCCGAGGGCCTGGCCCCCGGCGACGAGCTGCTGCTGACGGAGTACCTCGGGGAGGCGGAGCGGGAGCTGTTCCGGCGGATGGACGGCCCCGACCAGGTGCACTCGGTGGGCGTGGCACGCCGCGCGCTGCAGTCGCTCCTGAGCCATCGCGATCTGCCGGCGCGGGAGATTGTGCGGGCGGCGCTGCTGCATGACGTGGGGAAAGCGGGGGCGGGCCTCGGGCTCGTGTTCCGGACCGCCTGGGTGCTGGGGCACCGCGTGCTGCCATGGGTGCTCGACTGGATGGCGCGCGGCGGTGCGGCGGCGCGCCCCGGCACGTTGCGTCACCGCATGTTCGTGCAGCTTGAGCATGCCCGGCTGGGGGCCCAGATGTTGGCCGCAGTCGGAACCGAGGAGGCCGTCTGCCGGCTCGTGGCGTCGACCGGGCAGCGCGCGCAACCAACCGACCCGCCGGCCGTGCGCCTACTCCTCGCCGCAGACGCCGACACCGTGGTGGGGCCGGGGGCGGAATAGTGCCGCGTAAAGCATAGCTCCATGGGTCCGGCCCGTTGCACAGATTGGTCGGCGCAGAGCCCACGGGTGGGGT
>CAZIWQ010000620.1:2243-4848 GCA_964542355.1 uncultured Armatimonadia bacterium | reverse complement strand
GAGCGCTCCCCTGAGCGCGACCGCCTGGCGGAAGGCAACGGCGACGACGCACAACACCGGCAGGAGAGCAGCGTGGTAAGAGGGGGCCGTATGCCCTGCGCGCGGCAGCCGGTGAGGGCGCCCCGTCGCGCTCAGGGGAGCGCTCCTACCACGTCAACAGGAGACCGACTCTCCTCCCCGCCGTTGTCGTTCATCCTATCCATCCTGTCCATCCTGTTTGTTTGCCGTTCCCCCGTCACTTCGCCGCGGGCTTCTCGGCTGCCGGCTTGGCGGTGCCCGCGGGCTTCGCGATCGGGGGCGTCACTGGTGGCGTCACCGCCGCCACCCCCGCCGCGAGCATGAGCGGCGCCGCCGGCCGGACGACTTGTCCGTAGATGGAGACTTTGGGGATCAGCAGGCCGTTGTCGAACGTGCCCATCGCGACATGTCCCTGTTGCAGTGGCTCCGGGTCCTCGACCCGGAGGAGTTCCTGCCCCTCCCACAGCAGGGAGACGACCTTGCCGCGCTTGACGGCAGTGGCCAGCCCCCAGTCATTGTGCAGCCCGGTCTGGGGAACGGACCAGTTCCGCTCGGCAAGCACCTTGCCGTTCTTCTCGATGGCCGTCCACAAGTTGCCGCGACCGCCCAGAGTGAAGCGGTAGCCGCTGGTGATATCGCCCGGGGTCGCGCACAAGGCCATGCGGATGTCGCGCAAGACCTCCTGCTTGCCTTTCTGCCCCTCGACATCGACCATCTTGGCTCCCACGTACATCTCCATGCGCTGATCGCCGGTGACGACTTCCTTGTTGAGGGTCCAGGCGGCCTGCTTGTCCCATCCGGCGAACCAGGTCCAACCCGGTGAGCAGGACCAGCGGCTGGCGACCTCCCAGGTGCCACGCTCGGTCCGCCAGTCGGTGGCTGCCTGGCCGAAGGTGTACACTCTGACGTTCGGTGTCTCAATGCGGGTGTCATCCGGGTTGATGCTTGACCCGGTCAGCTTCATCCCAATGCGCCGGGCGTCGAGCGGCTGTGGGTCGCGCCAGGTCAGAGCGGCCTCACCATCGATCCGCAGCACGAGGCTGCCATTGACACGAGCCATCGCGGCCTCAAAGCTGGAGCGCGTAGCCGACAGCTCGAGTGTGCTCTCGGCGACTCGCTGCCCCTTGCGGAGGGCTTCCAGCTTCATCGGCGCCTGATCCCACAGGCGCGTGGCCCGCAGCTCGTAGCCGCTCGCCGGACCGCTGGCGTCCCCCAGGAGCAGCGAGACAACGGTCTGGGGGTGCCCAACCTCCTGGCGCACTCCCACGGCGGCGGCGCAGTCGCCCACAAACTCGCCGCGGTGCCAGACAGCCGCGAGATCCGTGGGATCGGCGGCCAACGAGTTCGCTCGGCCGGCCCAGGTATGGCGGTCGATGATCCCGGCGAAGCTGGGAGTGATCTCATCGACCACGCGTTGCTCGCGGTCGCCCGGGAGGGCACCGAGGGCGCGGAACGCGGCCGTCCCCTCACCCCGGACGTACGGTCCAAAGCGGCCACTGCGGGGCCCCTCATCCGTGACATCGAATTGCGGCTTGCCGTCGATCCACACCCGCAGATGCTCGTCGGCGGTGTCCACGAACACAGTGTGCTCGGTCGCGGGCCCACCATCGACGAGGGCCTGACCGAGGGTGGCATCATCGCCGCGGGCGGTGCGCTTGAGAAAGACGTGGACCTTGCTGCCTGCCGCCGGCTCGAGGGAGACGAGGTAGTAGTCGCGCGGCCCGCGGTAGCGCACG
This sequence comes from uncultured Armatimonadia bacterium, assembly GCA_964542355.1. GTDB lineage: Bacteria > Armatimonadota > Zipacnadia > Zipacnadales > JABUFB01 > CAZIWQ01. The sequence goes on along the minus strand of CAZIWQ010000620.1, from coordinate 3,094 downwards.
AAGATCCCCGACTCGGCCGCGGTTGCCGGCCGCACGGCCGCCCAGCACTGGTAGGCCTGCAGCCCGCTCCAGGGGGAGAGCACGCGCGCGTTGGGCTTGCCCCGCACGAGCAGGACCGGGTCGGCACCCGGCCGCACCTCGCAGGCGCCCTGCTCAGTCTGCCAGTCGGTGGCTGCCAGCGCCCCGTACGGTTGCGGCATGGCCTCCCACGGCCTGACCGTGACATCGTCATACAACGCCTGTCCGCCGGCGACGAGGAGCCCCACCATGCCTGTACCCCGCGCCGCGTCGGTGGCCTGGGCCACGATCTGCCCATCGACGAGCCCCTGGAGGTAGCCCCCCGACACCCGGAGGCCGAGGCGACACCACTGGTTGGGAGCGCATGTCACGGGGGCGGCGGCGAGGGTGCGCTCCGTCCCCGCGACGCAGGCGACGAGCCTCGCCTCCGGCGCCACAGCCGGGGTCGGCAGCACCACGCGGAAGGCCACGTAGTCGTTCGGGCTGCTGTAGTGAGCCAGCAGGCCGATGGCCGCACCGGCCGGGCGAGCGGAGGCGGTGATCTCGCAGTCATCCCAGAACCACGCCCCGACGACTGCGCGCCCTTCCGCCGCCAGCGGGCCCGTGGCCTCGAAGCGGAACGGGTTCGCGCTCATGTTGACCTGGGCGGCATCGCGGTCCCCCTTGTCCTGCTGCACCTGCCAGGTGCCACTCAGGGTCTGCCACTCGCTCTTCTCATCGGCTGCCCGCATGAAGTCATCGCTGAACTCGACGGGGATCGCGGGCTGGCAACGCACCTCCGTGAGGCCCTTCGCCGCCACAACCCCCTCCTGCTCCGGACCGTCGAGGGCCGA
>CAZIWQ010000620.1:0-2233 GCA_964542355.1 uncultured Armatimonadia bacterium | reverse complement strand
GGCCGATAGGAGCGGAGTCCCCCCCACTCGCACAGACACTGCGGCATGCCGGCGCTTGAGCTGGATGTCACGGGGGAGGCCCGAACCGGCGTCGAGTGGGATCGCGGCGACCTCGACCTGTCGGCCATCCTCCACCCGCACGATCGCGACGCGGTCCTTCGTGAAGCGCGCAGCCCGATACCACTGCGGGTTCCAGTAGGCCATCACGACCTCGGCCGCGGCCCCCGCGGCCAGCTTCCCGCTGAGGTCGAAGTCGCCCGCATTGGCGACGTCATCGTCCCACACCTGGTAGTCGGCGGGAGGGGGCGCAAGAGCTCCGCGACCCGCGCGCTTGCGCGTCCGGGTCTCCGTCGCGGTCTGGGCGGTGATCAGGTCGTCCCCGTCAAGTCTGTCTCGCGCCCACCGCGGCACCAGCTCGCCGCCACTGATGAACCGCAGCGTGCTCATGATCGCCGGCTCAAACTGCGGTCCGCTGAGTGTGGTCCAGTAGGTCATCCAGGCGCCGGACCACAGCCACCAGCCCTTCTGGCACTTGAACAGGATCAGTGCCGGGGAGCCCTGGTCGCCGTCGCGGAACTTGCCGACGGTGTCAGCATGGGCCTTGGTGTCACTGTAGCGTCCCAGCACATAGGTATCCGGCGTCGCCGGGTCGGGGATGATGGAGGCCCCGGGCCGGGAGCTGGTGGGGATCATGCCGAGCGCCGACAGCCCCGCACTGGCGGGACAGGGACCGTCGACGAACACGAAGTTGGGGGACTTCTGCGCCGGGATCCGCCGACCGGGCAGTGCGCTGTCCGCCGGCGGCACATACAGGTCGGTAACCGCGATCCCCCCCTCGCGGACGAACTTCTCGATCGCCGCGGCTTGCGCGCTGCTCCCCACCGTCGGGTGCGCGACGAAGACGACATCGAACTGAGCCAGGTACTCGGGGTCGGCCATCCGTTCGTCCGCCATCCGCTCGCGCGGTAGACCGTAGCGACCCAGCATCCCCAGGTACCCGATGCAGTAGCCGCCCCCGACGCCGATCCGCCAGCGTCGCGTCTGCGCTACCGGTCCGTCGGCGGCGGCCGCCAGTAGCGAGGTCAGCAGGAACATGATCGCGATCATCAGTGTCGTACGCGACAGGCGCATCAACTCAACCACCTTGTGTTATGGCGACCCCGCCGGGTGGCCGGGGCCTCGGTCGTACGTCGCCCGCAGGCAGCGCCGGCTCCCGTGCGGCCCTCCGAACCGGCCGCTCGCAGGCGCCATCCTCTCACAGACGTCCCGAAGCCCCGAAGGTTTCGCGTCGGGGGGAGCATCCCGGGCAGCTACCAGGCTCCGACCAGGCGGCGCGGGATGCACACCCGCACCGTGCGCAGGGGATTGACGATCTGCGAGATGCGGAGATCGGCCATCGTGCTCAGGAGCACGATGGCCTCGTGATCCTTGACCCCGAGCCGCCCCATCACGAAGTCGCGGGCGCGGTGGAGCGCGACCTCGGCCGCCTCGTCGAGGTCGAGGGCGGAGGCCACCACCGCCCAGTGCTGGGGGGTGAGTACCAGCGGACCCGCGGCGAGGCTACCCTTCATGATCTCGAGGCGCACGGTGACCTCGCCGGCAATCTCGATGCCCTGGCCACAGACCTCGCCATCGCCCTGCACGGCGTGGATGTCCCCGAGGGCGAAGAGCGCGCCGGGCACGGTGACGGGCAGATAGACGGTGCTGGCGGCCCGCACATCGGGAGTGTCGAGATTGCCGCCGTGGTCGCCCGGCGTCGTGGTCGGCACCGCTTCACCCGCGGCGGCCACACCGATCACCCCGACAACCGGGGCCACCGGGCACTCATTGCCCCCCGGCAACGTGGCGCCGCGGGGTGTGATGTCGACCCGGCGCCCGACACGGCGCCCGCCGGCGCGGTCCTGCCCGAAGATGACACCATGCGGTGCCACCGTCACCGCCTCGATGTGGGCCAGGAGCATGTCGCCGGGTGCCGCCCCGGTGACGAACACCGGCCCCGTTGCCGGGTTCGCACGCGTGTGGTCGATGCCGTCATCGGTGAGCCGCTCGCCCGCCAGACTGACCTGGCCATCGTAGCAGTCATTGGTCTCGAACACGACGACTTCACCCGGGTCCACTGTGGCCGCGGGCGTCATGCCAGGGCCGAGAGCATAGACCCTCGTCTCGCGACGGATTCTAGCAGCCATCGGGCACCCCCTGTAGTCCGGGATGGCCGCCGCCGCGGGCGGGGCCT
>CAZIWQ010000619.1:0-4852 GCA_964542355.1 uncultured Armatimonadia bacterium | reverse complement strand
GGCGTCGCGGCCTCAGAACGGCTTCTCGGCCGCTCTTCCAGGCACAGGGAGGGATTCACCGACACCGTGGCGAAACCTCCCCCTGGCGACTGGCGCGTTGTGGGGGTGGCGAGTACGTGTGATGAGGAGTTGACTCCAGCCATGAAAGACCAGGACAAGAAGAAATCCGTCAAGCCCGCCAAGAAGACCAAGAAAGAGCTCAAGGAGCAGCGCGACAAGCACCACAACAAGGACAAGGCCGGCGGCGGCCTGCTCGGGAAGTGACCCTTACTCGCTCATGCGCTATGTGCTCGGGCTAGACGGCGGCGGCACTAAGTGTGACGCCGTGCTGATGGATGAGACAGGTACCGTCGTGGGGTGGGGGAGAGGCGGCTCGACCCACGGTCTCTATGTCGGGAATGAAGCCGTCGCCCGCTCACTGCGTGACGCGGTGTTGGGCGCGACGGCCAACCTCCGGCCCCCGGTCGAGCGCATCGCCGGCTCCGGGCCCCACGCCGGCCTCGATCAGTGGCTGGAGCAGCCGCTCTCGCTGGGCCAGTTCGTCCCCGGTGGCGAAGCCACCCTCGGCTTCGCCACCGCTCTGACGACGCATGGCATCATCGTGCTCTCCGGCACCGGCAGCTTCGTCTTCGGCCTCACCGCCGACGGCCGCTCGCTGCACGAAGGCGGCAACGGATGCATCATCGCCGATGAGGGGAGCGCCTACCACATCGGCATTCTCGGCGTGCGGGCGGCGTTCCGGTCCGGCTACTGCGCCCGCCGGCATACCTCGCTGGCGGAGGCGGTGCCACGGGCCATGGGCGTGGCCGGCCTGCACGATGTCTTCCACCTGATCTACACGGAGCACATCGGTCGCTCCCAGGTGGCCGCGGTGGCGCGCACCGTCGACGAAGAGGCCGAGCGGGGCGATGCCGTCGCCGCCGGGATCCTCCGCCGCGCCGCCGATGAGCTGGGCGAGCTCGTCGTCGAAGTCATCCATGAGTTGAACATGGAAGCGAGCGACGATTTCCTGGTCGCCACCGGGAGCGTTGCCCAGGGCTCGCGCATCTTCTGGCAACGCCTCAGTGACATCGCCCTCAGCGTGGCCCCGCGGCTGCGCCCGATCCAACCTCGCGTCCGACCCGTCATCGGCGCCTGCCTGCTCGCCCTGCGGGCCCTCGGGGTGGAGTGGGGGGAGCCCCTCATGCAGCGGATTACGGCGACCCAGGAGCCGTTCCTCGCGCAGCTAGCGAACGGGACTGAAGGCGACGCGGGCGAGCGCCCGGCCTGACCGCGCCCCGTCGTTGTCGGGCGCGCACCTGTGGCGCGCCGATCTCTGCCGTTCGTCGTTGTCGGGCGCGCACCTGTGGCGCGCCGATCTCTGCCGTTCGTCGTTGTAGGGCGCGCACCTGCACCCCGCCGGACGGCCTGGACCCGCCACTGCGCCGGCCGTCGCCGGAATGCGTTACTGAACGGAAAGGCCAACCATGGGAGCCGACACCTACCTCGCCGCCGTCGCCGCCGGACTCGAGCGCCTGCGCGAAACGCAGGCCGCAGCGCTGCAGCAGGCCGCCGACATGCTGACCGAGGCTGTCGTCGCTGGTCACAAACTGTTCTCGTTCGGGGCCTCTCATTCGTTCATGCTCACCGAGGAGCTCGTGTACCGCACCGGGGGGCTGATGCTGATCAACCCGATCTTCCCTCACGGGATGAACCTGGGTGTGCGGCCGCTGACGCTCACCTCGCAGATCGAGCGCATCCCGGAGTACGGGAAGGTGCTGCTGGAGAACTCCCCGGCCGCAGCGGGCGACGTCCTGCTCCTGGCCTCCACCTCCGGCCGCAACGCCGTCGTGCTCGACATGGCCCTGGCGGCACGCGAGCGCGGCCTGCAGACCATCGGCATCACCGCCCTGGAGTATTCGCACAGCGTCACCAGCCGCCACCCGAGCGGCAAGCGCCTGTTCGAGCTCGTGGACCTCGTGATCGACACCTGTGCCCCGTGCGGCGACGCCGCGGTGGAGTTCGAGGGCTTCGCGCAGCGCTCCGGTCCGCTCTCGACCGTCCTCGGCTGCAGTGTCGTCAATGCCATCGTCTGCCAGGTGATCCAGAACCTGCTGGACCGGGGGCTCACGCCACCGGTGTTCATCAGCGCGAACCTCGAGGGTGGGGACGAGCACAACGCGCGCCTGCTCGCCGAGAACCGCGAGCGCATCTTCTACATGCATTGAGCCCTCAACTGGAGTGAATGAACCATGTCCTGTGACACCAAGCAAGCCTATGACCTGCTGTGTGCGGAACTTGCCCGCCGCGGTGTCGATGTCGAGCACGTCAAGGCACTGCTCAAGGCGCAGCGCATCGAGACTCCGAGCTGGGCCTATGCTGACAGCGGCACGCGCTTCAATGTGTTCCGGCAAGCCGGTGCGGCGCTCACGATCCGCGAGAAGCTGCAGGATGCCGCCGAGGTCCACCGCTTGACCGGCATCTGCCCGAAGGTGGCTGTCCACATCCTGTGGGACTTCGTCGACGTCGCGGTCGCGCAGGTGATGGCGTGGGCCGCGGAGGCCGGCGTCGCGATCGGGGCGATCAACCCCACCCTGTTCGAGCAGGATGAGTACATGTACGGCTCCATCGCCCATCCCGACCCCAAAGTGCGCCAGAAGACGGTGGACCATCTGCTGGAGTCGATCGACATCGGCCGCCAGACCGGCTCGGACTTCCTCAGCCTGTGGTTCGCCGATGGCACGAGCTACCCGGGAATGGATGACTTCGTGGATCGCAAGCACCGCGTGGAGGACTGCCTCAAGACCGCCTATGACGCAATGCCCGCGAACATGACGATGGGCATCGAGTACAAGGCCTTCGAGCCCACGTTCTACCATACCGACATTGCCGACTGGGGCATGGCGTGCAAGTTCGGGGAGAAGTGCGGGCCACGCGCCAAGGCCCTCGTCGACCTCGGGCACCACCTGCGCACCACGAACATCGAGCACCTCGTCGCATTCCTGATCGACGAGGGGCGGCTCGCCGGGTTCCACTTCAACAACGCCCGCTACGCCGATGACGACCTCACCTTCGGCTCGGTGAACCCCTACGAAGGCTTCCTGATCTACTGCCAGTTGGTGCAGGCGGAGGCTGCCGACCCCGACCTCAAGATCGCCTACATGATCGACCAGAGCCACAACGAGAAGCCCAAGATCGAGGCCATGATCCAGACCGTCGAGCACATCCAGTTCACCTACGCCAAGGCCCTGTGCCTCGACCGCGAGCGTCTCGCCCGGGCGCAGGCGGAGATGAACATCGTGGATGCCGAGAACCTCATGCAGCAGGCCTTCTTCACTGACGTCCGGCCGCTCGTACACATGGTGCGGGAGGAGCTGGGAGTGCCCGCCCACCCGCTGCAGGCGTACCGTGACAGCGGCTACCAGGCCCGTATCGCCGCCGAGCGCGGCATTCGCAGCGGCGGGGCACTGGGCTAGCGACCCGGCCGAAGAGGCCACGTCCGGCCGGGTCGCCCGTAGTACAACCGTACGTGTTGCCACTGACCGCGGCATGCGACTGGAGGGGCCGGATCCCGCAGAGCGGGACGGTCGCCGCGTAGGTCGAGCGTCTCGCTCGACAAGACCCGCCGACCGGGACCGTCGGCCGACGCGTCTGGGGCTCGTTCCTCGCCGCAGTCCCTCGTAGTCCGGCCCACCCGCCGCTTCGCGGCGGGTGGGCCGTCTTCAGCGGCCGCCTGACAGCAGTGTCGGGCGTACTGATCTCTACCGTCGACCCCTCGCAGGGCCCCGTCAGCCCCGCACCCAGACCGTAGCCGCAACACACCAGCGGGCCCCCAGCAGGCCATCAGCCAATTGCGAGGCTCCTGCAGCTAGCGGTTGCATCCGCTGGCGTGGCAGGTATAATAGGATTTGCGATTATATAGAATCATCTCATCCCGGGGAGACCTCCGCCCCCCCTTCCCATGCGGACCGCCCCCGGACCAGGCAGGTGAGTGCGCGGACGACACGCAGCGGTCGACGACAATGGCCCTGACGACCATGCGGGAACCGGCACAGGCGTTAGGCCTGTGGATACCCAGTCAAGCAGAAGGGATGACCCACATGCAGCGACGTGGCTTCACTCTGATTGAGCTGCTCGTCGTGATTGCGATCATCGCCATCCTGGCGGCGATCCTCTTCCCCGTGTTTGCACGTGCCCGCGAGAAAGCGCGCCAGTCGTCGTGTCTGTCCAACATGAAGCAGCTCGGCCTCTCGATCCAGATGTATGTGCAAGACTACGATGAGAGGCTGTTCCAGTACCACGACGGTACCCGCTATTGGCCGGCCTTCGTCGTGCCCTACATGAAGAACTCCCAGATCATGTGGTGCCCCAGCAACCCTGCCACCCAGGGATCCCTCAGCGGCGACTACTACTCCGTGACCCGCTACAACTACAACTGCTGGTATTGTGGGCGCAACGGCGGGACGGGCTCCGGCTCCTCCCTGGCGTCGTTCCAGTCGCCAGCCGAGACCATCACCAACATCTGCTCGGACGACATCACCATCAACTCCCCCGATCGCACGTGCGGCTGTGGCGGCGGCTTCCGAGCGTTGGTCGACCGGCACAACGACGGCTCCAACATCCTGTTCCTCGACGGCCACACCAAGTGGATGAAGCGGAACGACTACCGCAAGACAGCCCTGTGGGACTTCACGTAGTGACGCAGTGGCCCGCCCCCCCGGGGGACGCGCAAGGGAAGGCCGGGGTCGCTAGCGACCCCGGCCTTCGCACTTTCCCCCCCGCGCCTGCCGCTCGGGCCGTGCGGAGCGGCTGGCAGCCACGAGGGGTGCGGCGATCGACGACCGGCTCCTCCCGCAGGGAGGCAGCAGGTGAC
>CAZIWQ010000618.1:2099-4867 GCA_964542355.1 uncultured Armatimonadia bacterium | reverse complement strand
CCGGGCCCGGGGGGCCCCGAGGGCCCCGGAGCCCCCGGGGCGGGCGGTGCCGGTGGCGGCGGAGTCAACGTCTCCATCGGGCCGGGAGGCGCCGAGGGTGAGCTGCTCTCCAAGGTCATGGGCTTCCTCAGTGACCCTCGCGTCGGCTACTACTCACCCATCAATCTGCCCGGCCTGGGCCGCAAGTTCCGCTCGGTCGTTGAGCCCAGCGGCGCTGTCGAGAAGATTCACGTGGGCGACCCGCGCTGGCCGCTTGGCGAGCTGTGGACCGAGCTGCCCGGCCGGCCGGTCGCCGTCGGCGAGAGCTGGCATAGCGACCTCACCATCATGCCCTTCTTCGACCAGGAGTTCCATATCCGGGTCCACGGTGGCGGCGGCTCGCGCTGGGGCCCCGACCACCTCACCCCCCTGTTCAACCACGTGTTCACCGCGCAGGAGCTGCCCGCCGCGGCCCCCGGCGGGGTCCAGCGGGTACGGCTCACCTTCCTCCCCGGGGGCGGCAACGCGCCCATCGTGAGCGTCCTCGACGGGTTCGAGTACTACCGGGGCTACGAGTGTGCGCGGATCGTGACGCGGTTCCGCAACTACTATGACGCCAACGCGTGGGACCCGATGCGACGGATGGGGTGGCGGCTGGCCGACCTCAACCCCCGCATCCTGGGCAGTAGCCAGCCAGTGGGCGGGACACCCGACCAGGAGCCGATGGTGCGGACCGACCTCGTGCGTGTGACCTACTATGCCTATCGCTCCGGCCACATCGTCGGGATGGTCGACCGCTACTACAACCGCCTGTGGGGCAACATCGCCGGCCTCGACGGCCTCGCGTTCAAGCGTCGCCCGCGCGACACCCAGGGGTTCTTCACCGGGGCCCCGCTCGGACCGATATCGCGCGCGACGTGGGCGACCGACAAGGTCTACACGCTACTGGCGACGGGTGGCGGGGGTGCGACGCCGGCAGGCGCGGGGATAGCCGAGGGGAATATCGCTGGTGGCCCGATGGCACAGCCGGGAGGGGGTGCCCCGGGCATGGGACCGGTCCCCGGTGGGGGACCGATGGGAGGGCCCGCTGGCGGCATGCCCGGCGCAGCCCCGGGTGGCATGCCTGGCGCTGGCGGCGCGGCCGGGGGTGCCGCCCCGACCATCGTGCTCGGCGCCGGCATGGGCGATGTGATCGCCAACGTGACGCTGCGCATCGAGGAGCAGAACGGATCTGACGCCCGTCACCCGCGGCAGAAGCTCGACTACGCCAGCTTGCCGGATGCCCGGGGCCAGGTTGCCCCCAGGCCCCCCGGCGCCCGCCTGTCGGGTGCCGGCGTGGTGCGGCGCTATGTCGTCGTCGAGAAGACCGGCATGTTCTACCTGCCCTCCTCCGCCCTGCTCAAGAACCAGGCGGGCGTGTCGCTGGAGAGCACTGCCGAGCAGTTGCTCCAGCTCGGGTTCAAGCCCGCTCCCGACCTGAAGTTCTGAGGATGCCATCTCATCCCATGCAGCGACTTGTGCCCGGACGCGGGGTCTCCGTCGGGGGTCTCGTCCGCGTGGCTCTTCTGCTGTGCGCATGCACGGCGGCGAGCGCACAATCGCGTGCGACGCTGCGGGAGCAGCTTCAGCTCGCGGTCTGGCACGATGGCTCGCGCGATGCTCTCCGGCCGCTGGGCGATCTCCTGCGGGCGGCCCAGGAGACCCGGCCGGGCCTGATCATCACCCTCCAGTGTTACCCCTCGTCCGGTGCCTATCGCCAGCTTCAGGAGTGGAGTGCGCCGGGGGCCCGCGGTGCCCCCGACTTGGTCGTCGTGCGCGACCAGTGGCTGCCGGCGTTTGCACGCAGCCTGCAACCCCTCAATGCCCTCCTGCCGGCCCGCGAGCTGACTCAGGTCCCCGAGTCCGTCAAGTCGCGGCTGCGCCACTCCGGGAACCTGTACGGGGTGCCGTGGCAGTTGGATGCCCGGGCCCTGCTGTACCGGCCCGACGTGCTGAAGGCCGCCGGGGTCTTGCCCCCGCGCACCTGGGCGGAGCTGGTGGTTGCCGCGCGACGCTGCCATAATCCCCCCCAACTGTACGGGTTCGGGCTCCCCGGGATCCGCGACGATGCCGGCGCCGAGCTCCTGCTCCAACTGCTGTGGGCCCACGGGGCCGACCTCCCGCCGGTGGGCGAGCCGGGGGCCCTCGCGGCCGAGGCCCTGACGGCGGTGCTGCAGACCTACAGTGACCTGCACGCCGCGGCCGAGCCCGAGGTGCTGTCGTGGGATCAGGAGTCGCTTGAGGAGCTGTTCCTGGCAGGGCGACTGGCGATGCTGATTGGCCCCCGCGCGCTGCAGGAGCACATGAGCACCGTTGCCGGCAGCCCGCCCTGTAGTGCCGTGCCGCTGCCGACGGGCAGTGCCGAGGTCGGCTACATCGACCTGGACCTGGTGTCTGTCTGGCGGGGAACGTCGCATCTGCCGGCCGCGCTGAGCGTCCTGCGGGCGTTGACGACAGAGCGGGCCTGTGAGGGGCTGGTGAAGATGGGGAGTCTGCCGTTCCGGCTGGACGTCGCGGCACGCTACCGGCTCGACCCCGCCTATGCGGCCTATGTGGCGCGACTGGAGCAGTCCCGGGGGTTGCCGGCGCAGCGCTGGAGCTCGGCCCGGCCGGTCCTGTCCGACGGCCTGTTCTACCTCTTGTCAGGGCGGCAGACGGTAGCGCAGGCAGTGGCGGCGCTGCGCCAGCGGTTCGCACAGGGGGAAACCCTGGCACCGCGAGCCAACGGCGGGAGCGCAGGAACGTAGGAG
>CAZIWQ010000618.1:0-1999 GCA_964542355.1 uncultured Armatimonadia bacterium | reverse complement strand
CTTAGGAGCTTAGGAGCTTAGGAGCTTAGGAGCTTAGGAGCTTAGGAGCTTAGGAGCTTAGGAAACGGCGAACGACATGAGCGCGGCAGGGGGGAACACGGGAAGACCGATCCGGGCCGCGCCTGAGCTTCCCGTTCCCCAGCCCATCCGGCTCTGTGTCGCCGATCTTCCCCTGCTCCTACGCTCTGTCCGTGGCGGAGGGGGGGCCGGCTACCGGCACCGTCCCCCCCGTCCGTGACGCATGTCTCCCGGCTACTTGACGCCGGGGTTGCGCAGGTACGTCCACTTCCCCTTCAAGTCCGCCGAGTTCATCCACTTCACGTGCCCATCGCAGAACGCGAGGTTCTCCCCGCCGTTGTGGCGGGAGGCTGAGTCCGCCGTGGGTGGCGTGGTGTCACAGCAAGTGTTGGACCAGGGGATCGCGTCGCCCCCGCCCCAGCAGTGCTGGGCATCGCCCATCATGACAGTCTCCGCGGACTTGGCGATGTCCCCCTCGCGCCTGGGCGCGAACGGGGTGTCATTGCCATGGATGTACCAGCTCCAGGCGTATCCGTAGTTGACCGGGCCGGTGATCTGGAAGCTCCAGTACGTGCCATTGACGCTGCCCGGGTCGTGTGAGGGGCAGACGTAGACCTGCTGGTTCTTGACGTAAGGTGCCACCGCGGTGGAAGGATGCAACGGCGAGACCGTGACGCTCTGCCGGAACCACGCCGGGTAGGTTTCGTCGTAGTCCTGCACGTACATCAGGGTCGAGAGGGACAGTTGCTTGAGATTGGACTGGCAACTGGCCTGGCGCGCCTTCTCTCTGGCGCGCGCGAAGACGGGGAACAGGATCGCCGCCAGGATCGCGATGATAGCGATCACCACGAGCAACTCAATCAGAGTGAAGCCTGTGCGTCGCATACAGTACACCTCCTGAGATATGGGTCAGCCGGAACCGACACTGCATCGAGTGTGTGACATCACCTCCGGTTGCACGACGTCCGCCGAGACAGCACTCCCAGCCCGGCGCACCGCTCGCGTGCGACCCACCGTCAGCACTGTGGGCGGCTCGCACAGCGTGCGCCAGCGACTGGTGCGTCGTCGACAGGTCTCTGCACTAACCTGCTGGTGTGGTTCCCGGCCCGGGGGGTGGTGTCTGCGAGGCCGAGAAGGGGTCGCCGAAATGCCTCCGGTGTTCCAGGGGCAGGATGATGCCTGCGACACGTCCCACGACGTTCCTGGCAGGGAGAGTCCCGAGATCACGACTGTCTTCGCTGAAGTTGCGATTGTCACCCAGGAGGAAGAGACGACCCTCCGGGACTTGCGTCAGGGTCGGCCACTCACGGATGCCCGGCCGTGACGCGATGTAGGGCTCCTCGACGAGCTGATCGTTGAGGATGACGCGCCCCGCGAACACCCCGACCATGTCGCCACCGACGCCGATGACGCGCTTGATGAGCAGCTCCTTGCCCTCGGGGTGCTTGATCACCACGATGTCGCCGCGCCGCGGAGCCGACTTGCGGTAGGCGTCGAGCCGGATGACGTAGAAGTCGCCGCGCACGAGCGTGGGGACCATCGAGTCGGAGAAGATCCTGCCGATGCGCACATCACGCCACACCCACAGCACCAGCAGGACAAGCACGGCGAGGGTCAGGGTACTGACCCAGCCCGACAGCGGGCGCCACAGCACCGGCTTCGACGCAGCGCCCCCCCCGGTGGGCTCCCCGGGACTCGAACGAACGATTGTGACCTGTCTTGCCATGGCGGTGTTCACGCGACAGACTGCTACCGATCAGCAGACGACGGCAGTGACCTCCGGGTACGCGCCCGCGGTGGTGACAGGACGCGCCACGATCCCGTCCGGCATGATACACCATGCGGGCGTGGCTGTCACCCGGGCAGCGCGCAACAGACATCGCGTAGGGCGACCGTCTCGGTCGCCGGAATGGCGCGTAGGGCGACCGTCCCGACGGCGCTGTTTTTCGCGTCGTCCGGCGGTCCTGTCATCCTGAGCCCA
>CAZIWQ010000617.1:0-4868 GCA_964542355.1 uncultured Armatimonadia bacterium | reverse complement strand
CATCGGCGTCGGGAGCGGCCATGAGAACACCCTCACCTTCAACCGGACCATCATGTTGAAGGACGGGACCGACTACACCTTGCCCCCCTATCCGCGAGAGGAGGACATCGCCGGCCTGCGGCCGATTGATCCCGAGATCGGGATCCTCCGGGTAGACCGGCTGGATGGCAGCCCACTCGCGGTCCTCTACAACTTCGCTTCTCACCTGTTGATGGGCTCGCCGCAGGGGAACCAGGGCCACGTCACCGCCGACCACGTGGGAGTCGCCCGGCAGTACCTGGAGGATGCCATCGGCGGCGGGGTGATGGCCTTCTTCCTGCAGGGCGCGGGCGGCGATGTCAATGAAGTGGCCGTTGCGGACCACAGCAACCGCAACCGCGTCACGGAGTTCGGCACGAAGCTGGGGCGGAGCGTTCTGGACGGCTATGCCACAATCACCCCCGCGCCGTGCGCCCTGGCGATCGCCAGCCGGAATGTCCAGCTCCCCTTGCGGACCGACATCCCCGCCTGCCTGGCGCGTCTCGACCAGCAGCAGGATGAGCTGAGAGCCTCGCTGAACACCGCCTACGCCTATCTGCTCAGCTTCAAGGAGTTCATGCCACTGTACCTCCGCTATGCGCTCAGCCCTGAGTACCCGTCCAACCTCTCCTACCGCTATCTCAAGGCCGCGGAGATCGGCGAGGACACCCTTGCCGAGGAAGATGCGCACAACCGGTTGGAGCTCCAGAAGTACCTCGAGCGCATCCAGATCATGGAAGAGATGACCCGCAACGAGCTGAAGATCTCCATGCTGAAGAAGCACCAGGAGGTCATTGCGGGCATCGGCACCCCCACGGTCGCCGCAGAGATCAAGGCCCTGAAGATCGGCGACTGCGTGCTCGTCGTCGAACCGATGGAGATGCTCACGGAAGTGGGCCGCAACGTGAAGCAGATGTCCCCCTTCCCGCACACCTACATCGCCTCGCTGGCCAACGGGTACCTGCACTATGCGCCGCCCGCCTCGTACTATCCCCGCGGCGGCTATGAAGTCAGCGAATGCCTGCTGGCGCCGGAGTGGGAGGAGGTCTTCTACAGCACCGTGCGCTCGCTGTTCGAGGAACTGCGGGGGAAGGACTGAGGTCGTGGTGCTCACGCCCTGGAAGAGCGGCCTCAGAACGGCATTTCGGCCGGACCCGTAGGCCATCGACGACCGGGGGCAGGCGGAGACAACCATCCGCAGATGCCCGCGCGAATGGCGCCGCTGAACCGCGCTGCACCCCACGAGGTGCCCCGATGCTCCCAGTTGATCGCCCCACGCGACATGCACGCCTGCTCCACCTGTCGCCAACCGTTCGGTTGCGGCGGGAGCACTTCGGCGGGATTGCCTGCGACACGCAGACCGGCGCCATGATCGAGGTCGATCGGGACGCATTCGCACTGCTCGCCATCGTGCAGGAACGCGGCGTGCTGCACGTGGGACAGGCGAACGTAAGCGCATCGCGACGGCAGCGGCCGTCCGCCGAGAAGACGGCAGAGATCATCGAGCTGCTGCTGCGCCTTGGCGTGCTCGTGGCTATTGAGGCGTACGCGCTCGATGGCCCCGCAAGCGCGGCGCCGGCGGCCGCCGAGGCCCCCTGCGAGCACATCGACACAAGCTGGCCCGGTGGGCCGCATCTGACTGCACCGGAGACGGTGCACTGGGCGATCACCCACCGGTGCGGCGGGCGCTGCCCTGACTGCTATGCCGAACGCCACCGCGGGCTCTTCGACACGGAGCTGTCGGCGCGCGAGGCTCTGCGTCTGGTGGATCGCCTGGCCGACTGGGGAGTGCTGCAACTGGCCATCGGTGGCGGCGAGCCACTGCTGCGAGACGACCTGGCGGCCATCGCCGAGCGCGCGACGACACGCGGCCTGATCGTGCACGTGACGACGGGGGACACGCTGTCGCTGTTGAGGCGAGCGCCGGCGCTGCTCGACAGTGTGTCGGCATTCCGGGTGGGGATCAAGGTAGACCGTCTGCTGGCAGGCGCCGGGCCGGATGTTGCGCCACTGGCCGCCTGCGCCCGGTGTGCAGACCACAGCGGAGTCAGCCTCGGCGCGAACGTCATGCTATCGCGCAGCGTGCTTGCGCGCTTCGAGGATGTCGTCCAACGCGTGGCTGAGGCCGGCGTGCATCAGGTCACCTTGCTGCGCTACAAGCCTCCGGGCTCCAGGGAGCAGTGGGCGCGCGAAGCACCTCCGGACAGGGTGTTGCGCGAGTTCGAGCCGCGCCTGCAGGAGGTCGCGCGTGGCTACCCGGGGATTGCCCTGCGCGTGGATTGCGCGCTGAGCTTCCTGCAGCGAAGCATTGCGCCGCGAGCCGCCGCAGAGGCCGGGATCCGAGGGTGTGTGGCCGGGCAGCGGATTCTGGCGGTGATGCCTGACGGCAGCGTCTTCCCCTGCTCTCAACTCGTGGCGCCAGGGCTGTGCGCCGGGAACGCGTTGACCGACGACCTCGACCTGCTGTGGCGGCGCAGCCCTGTTCTGAGACGTTACCGGGGACGCCGCGAGAAAGCGGCCTTTCGTGAGACGGTCTGTGGTGCCTGCACAGCCAGGGAGCACTGCGGCGGCTGTCCGGTGTTCGCCGATGACGGCTGGGGCGCCGACCCGGGCTGCCCCGGGCCGCTCTGGCCGGACCCCAGGGCCCTCGGCAGACACGGACGGAAGCCGGACTCCGTCCGGTACGGCGAGCAATACGGCTGCATCAGCGTTCGGGAGTACATGGAGCGCTACGGGGTAGGTCAGAAGCGGGCGATCAAGGAACTGAGGTGTGCCGGCTGGTTACTGGCTGATCCCGACGCCACCGGGCGCAAGCGTTCGGACATCTACGTCGCTTTGCACGAGGACTCGATATCGGCCATTCAGGAGAGCATCGGGGACACCCCCGCGGGCTTCCCCTACGCAACCCGGGAGCAGATCCTTGAATGGACTGGGAACGCCCCGTCGGATCAGGGCTGCGACTACCCGCGGTGGCTGGGCTCGTAGCAGTACAACCGTACATGCTGCCAGTGACCGTGGCATGCGACTGGAGGGGCCGGACACAAGACCGCGTCGTATGCGGTCGCAGTTTCCGGCCCGTGCGTGGCAGTCGCCTACGGGCCGGATACTCCGGGCCATGCGGCTCGTTCCTCGCCGCAGTCCCTCGTAGTCCGGCCCCTCCAAACGACGCGCGGACGAAGCACGGTTGCACTACTAGCCAGGCCACACGGTTGACGCCGGCTCAAGGCACGAGTGGGCAATCCGCGCGGCCTGCCGACGCTCAGCCCGCGGACCTGCGCCGCGGGCCTGCTTGCGCCCGCGTTTCCCTATCGCATGCAATACGCTGAGTTCGCATGTCGCGCCTCGGGCACGCTCTGACCTGCCCCTTTCCATTCCTGCGAAGGGAGCCCGTTCGTGACTCGCAAAGGCTTTACGCTCATTGAGTTGTTGGTCGTGATCGCGATCATCGCGATTCCCGCCGCCATCCTATTCCCGGTGTTTGCTCGCGCCCGTGAGAAGGCACGCCAGTCGGCGTGCCAGAGCAACTTCAGGCAGATCGGCCTGTCCCTCCACATGTATGCCCAGGGCTATGACGAGCGCTACCCCATCGAGTGGCAAGACACCGCCGGCCCGCGCGCCTGGGAGTGGTGCAATACCGGCCAGTACACCAACTACCAGGACTACCTCGACCCCTATATCAAGAACCGCTAGATCCGGGTCTGCCCCTCCACGACGCGCACAGCGGAGGCCTGCACCGGCTACAATCACTACCTCAACGGGCGCGCCATGGGAGCCGTGCAGAAGCCAGCGGAGGTGCTCGCCAGCCTTGACACGACGTGGGAATGGTTCTCGGACGGCACCCGTGTCGAGGGCAACCGCACCGAGTCGCGCCACAACGAGGGGTTCAATGCCCTGTTCGTCGACGGGCACGTCAAGTGGCAGCGGCTCTCCAATATGCTACGGAGCCAGATTGACGAAACGCTGCCCGCCCAGCCGTGGTAGCGGCAGTACAGTTCCGGCGAGCCGTGTCGGCAACGGGGGTGCGCGCCAGTGGTGCGCACCCCCGTTGCATTCCGGAACCCGCCGCGAGATGTGAAAAAAAGCGCGCGCAACCTCAGAGTCCGTGCAGGAATGCGAGCCGCGAGAACGAATCATCCTCCTGCGGGTCCGGCCGAAACGGCCACACCCGGCCGGCCCCCGAGGCGTGGCGGCTGGCTGAGTGCCGTCTGCGGGCCTCCGGGCGTACCGTCGCGGCCTCAGAACGGCCTTTCGGCCGCTCTTCCAGGACCGGACCGGTGGACGTGGACCGAGCGGTGCCTCACCCATCGTTGGCGGGAAAGTGGGAGCAGACAATGCCGATGGACGAGATGACCCCTCAGCGCAAGAGCGCCCACCTCAAGTGGCGACAGGCCGAGCACGAGATGCAGAAGGGACATGCCGACAAGGGCATCCAACTGGCGCGGGCCGCGATTGCCGATGACCCGGAGTTCATGGACATCCGCCTGTGGCTCGCACACCACTTCGAGCGGACGGGCGAGCCCCGCAAGGCCTCCCGCGAGCTGGAGGATGTCATCAGCGCCCAGCGCGACCACGCGGAGGCGTGGGAGATGCTGCGCCGGGTCGACCCGGCCGCCGCGGGGCGCCTCGAGCGACTCCAGAACATCGCCCCCGACCCGTTCCTCTCACGCCGCACCGCCCCGATCACCGATGATCTCGGTGGCATGGACGATCTGCTCGCGGGCGACGACGACCTCGCCGACCTCGGCGAGAGAGAGGACGAGGGCGTGCGCCCCGACCCGTTCGTCTCCGGGAGCGGTAGCTCCGGCGCGTTCACCGACCTCGGCGAGGACGACGAGGACGAGGAGGAAGCA
>CAZIWQ010000616.1:0-4882 GCA_964542355.1 uncultured Armatimonadia bacterium | reverse complement strand
GCCACATCCGGCCGGCCCCCGAGGCGTAGCGGCCGGCTGAGTGCCCCCCAGAGCCGCTCTGGCGTGGCTTCGCGGCCTCAGAACGGCTCTTCGGCCGCTCTTCTAGCGGGGCGGCCCCATCCCCATCTCGCCGGCGCCCGGCCCACCGGCCCCGCCAGGGGCGGGTGCGCCACCCGTCGGAGCCCCCGGTGCGGTCGCGGCCGCGCCGCTGAGCTGCAGGCCGCCGAGCGTCATCATCCGCTCCGGCGGCCCGCCATTGACGATCAGTCGTGCCCGGGCCGCGTCGACCGCCTTCAACTGCTCGCGGGTGAGCCGGAACTCAAACTCGTAATACCAGCCCTCCTGGCCCTCGAGGTTCAGGCGGCTGCCATCGAAGCGGTCGTCCTCCCCCGGCAACAGCAGGCGGTATCGTGGCTGGTAGTAGATCGTCGGCGGGTGCACCATCTGGGTGAAGATCTCCGGACTGAGGCCGGAGCCCTGAGCGGCCCGCACGATCTCCTCGTTCCTCGGGTCGAACAGCCTGAGCTGCAACTGCACCTTGCTCCACAGGTCTGACCACACACGGATCGCTTCGTCAGCCAGGTACAAGGTGTGGGGGTAGTAGGCACTGCCCTCGTAGGTCATGAACTTGAACGGCGAGCGGCCGTGGCCGCGGTTGTCGAACCTCTTCATTGCGTTGTAGAACTTGCGCCCGTAGTTCTGCTGACAGCCCGGCTTGACGTGCATGACGACCGGCACCACGATGGTGAACTGGTCCGGCAGTGTCGCCTCCCACCGTCGCCACGCGATGGTGCCGTCCGGGTTGCGCAGGCTCTTGCGCTTCCAGTCGTACTGCAACAGTTGCGGGCCGATGCGCGGGTAGCCCACCTCAAACGTGAAGTTGGTCAGCGCATCACACCAGCGGCCCCACAGCGCGTTGACCTCGTTGTGCTTGACCGCCGCCTCCGCGTAGACGTCCTGCCACAGCCGGCCACCGGGAGTGCCCACCAGCGGCTGCTGAATCTGCACCGGCGCGTCGACGTAGACACGGGCGAGCTGGTACCATTCGTTGCGGGTGCACTGCTTGGGTGTCCCGTCCTCCTGGTAGAGGTACACGTCGGGAATCGCGACCGGCGCCTGCCCCTCCTGCGCGAGGAACTCCCCATAGGTCATGAGCAGCTCCTTGGGCATGTCGATTTCCTGCCACTGGTAGTTACCGGCGCCACCGCCGGCGCCCGGAGCCCCCGGGGCACCCGGCATCCCCCCCATGTCGGGGGCGCCCGGCATGCCGGGACCGCCCGGCCCGGGTGGCCCGCCCCCCGCCTGCGCAAATGGCTTCGTGACGAACACCACGTAGCACGCCACGACGGCCACCAGCGTTGCGCCCAGATATGTGAGGTTGCGCCTAGAACGCATGTCAGGACCACCCCGAGAAAGCGTGCCTCATCGAGGGATGCGGTGAGGTAGGTCTGTGTGCCGAGTATATCCGCATTCGGCGCGGTGCGTCAAGCAAGCTCCGGGTGTAGCACCGGCGCGGAGCCAGCCACCCACCAAGGAGTTCGCGGTCGGCGCGGCGAAACCTCCCCTGTGCTGCCGGCGGCGCGTGAGTGTCGTGGCGAGTGCGCACGCCGGCGCAGTGCATAACCCTGTCAGGGAGAGATGCCGCATGCCAACTGTCGTGACGTTCGGGGAGATCATGCTTCGACTCAAGCCGCCGGAATGCCTGCGCTTCAGTCAGGCACACGTGCTCGAGGCGACATACGGTGGCGGGGAGGCCAACGTCGCCGTGGCGCTTGCCCACTTCGGAGTCCACGCGCGCTACGTGACGGCGCTGCCGCGCAATGACATCGGGCGCGCGTGCGAGAACTACATCCGCCAGTTTGGTGTCGACACGAGCTCAATTGCGTGGCAGGGCAACCGCGTGGGGATCTACTTCCTCGAGGCCGGTGCCGTCCAACGCCCTTCCAAGGTGATCTACGACCGCGCCGGCTCCGCGATCGCCGAGGTCAAGCCTGGTGACATCGACTGGGACACCGCGCTGGGTGGCGCCGACTGGTTCCACTGGACCGGGATCACTCCGGCCATCAGCGCGGGCGCCGCGGCCGTCTGTCGCGAAGGGATCGAGGCGGCCAAACGCCTGGGACTCCAGGTCTCCTGCGACCTCAACTTCCGCAAGAACCTGTGGCGGTGGGGCAAGCCGGCAAGCGAGGTCATGCCCGCGCTGGTGGCACAGTGCGACCTCGCCATTGGCAACGAGGAGGACGCAGAGAAGGTGTTCGGGATCACGGCCGCGGGGATCGACGTCGAGGCCGGCAAGGTCGACGCCGCCCTCTATCGCTCGGTGGCCGAGCAACTCGTGGCGCGCTTCCCCGCCCTGCGCCGTGTCGCCATCACACTGCGCGGCAGCATCTCTGCCTCGCATAACACCTGGAGCGGAGTGCTGCTTTCCGACGGCGAGCTGCACGTGGGTCCCCGGTACGAGATCGTGCCGATCGTTGACCGCGTCGGCGGGGGCGACAGCTTCGCCGCCGGGATGATCCACGCCCTGCTCGCGGGCCGGACCCCGCAGCAGGCCATCGACTTCGCCGTCGCCGCGAGCTGTCTGAAACACACGATCAGCGGTGACTTCAACCTCGTCACCGCCGATGAGGTCGATGCGCTGCTCAAGGGCGGCGGCGGCGGCCGCGTCCAGCGCTAGGGGTGCGGCCGAAGAGGCCACCTCCGGCCGGCCGCCACCGCCGGTGCTGCCCGCCGCGCCACGACTGCGGATTAAGGAGTCTCCTGGTTTGCCTGTCATCAACTCGGTCAGCCTGCGGCGAGCACTGCGTGGGATCCTTGGCCCTCCCATGATCTCACTGTTCGAGCGGATCGTCGCGCGCCGCAGTTGGGCGAGCACCCAGAAGCTGGGCCGCGACCTGGGCCGTCTCGGCTTCCGGCTGGATCGGCGCCACCGCCGCCTGGCCATCGCCAACGTCCGCTACGCCTTCGGTCCCGACCTCCCCGCCGAGCGCGTCGAAGCCATCGCATGTGGCTGCTTCGAGCACCTCGCCATGTTGTTCCTGGAGGCCCTGCGCATGCCCGACATGTCGCGTGAGGAGTTGGCCGGGGTGGTCCGCATCAACGGCATCGAGCACCTCGCCGCGGCCCTCGCTGCCGGGCACGGGGCCGTGACTTTCAGCGGCCATTGCGGCAACTGGGAGGTCGGCGCGGTCCGCCTCATCTATGAAGGCCTGCCGCTGCTGCCACTGTCGCGCGCGTCCAGCAGCAAGCGCCTGGCCCGGGCGATCACGCGAGTGCGCGAGCGCCTGGGGTTCCCGGTCATCCCGGTGGAGGAGGGACCGCGTAGCATCCTGCGTGCGCTCAAGAACAACCAGATCGTCCCGATCATGGCCGACCGCTTTGCGCGCGGCAGCGGGCTGACTGTCCCCTTCTTCGGCCACGACACGCACGTATGGCACACACCGGCCCTGATGGCACGGCGGGCGGGTTGTCCGGTCATCCCCTGCCACGCCATGCGCCAGCTCGACGGAACCTACGTGATCGAGATCGACCCCCCCCTCGATCTGCCTGACAGCGGCGACCGCGACCACGATGTGTGGGTCACCACGTGTCAGACAATGGCCGCGCTGGAGGCCAAGCTCCGCCGCTATCCGGAGCAGTACACCTGGCCCTACCTGCTGTGGCGGCCGGAGAGTACCTCTCCCCCGCCCTACCCGTCTGACCCCCCTTGCGGCAACCGAGGCGGGCGTCCCGGGGCCGGATGACGAGACCGTTGCCTGACAACCCGCGTGCCACAGGCCCCCGACCGGCCGCGACGGCTCCATCCCGTCGTGCCATCAACGACACATGAGGAGTGAGCCCGATGCAGGTTGCCGTCGTCGGCTGTGGGGGGATCGGGCGGGCCCATGCCCGCGCCTATGCCGGGCTCGCCGGGGTGCGGGTCGCAGCGTGCGTGGATCGCGATGTGACGCGCGCCCGGCAGGTCGCGGAGGAGTTCGCGGCAACCCCGCTCGACAGTCTGGATGGGCTCCCGGCCGACGTCGAGCTGGTCAGTGTCACGACTGACCCGGCCTCTCACTTCAGTGTGGCCGCGGCCGCGCTGCGCAGCGGCCGTCACGTAATGTGCGAGAAGCCGCTCGCGCTCACGACGCGGGAGGCCCGCCTCCTGGTTGCGATGGCGCAGGACGCGGGCCGCCATCTATCCGTCGGCTTCAAGATGCGCTATGAGCCCTGCTTCCTGCGGGCCCGTGAGCTGGTGTCCGCGCTCGGACCGATCGTTGCCATCAGCACGACCAAGATGCAGCCGTTCGTCCCCCGGCCCGGTGACTGGCGACCCGAGGTCGGGGCGATGTTCGAGCTCTCCGTGCACGACTTCGACCTCATCCACTTCGTGACCGGCCTGCAACCCCTGCGGGTCGCGGCCGCCACCCTCAGCCGTCGGCTGGGCTGGCAGCGCGAGGACGGCTTCGCAGCCATCGCCGGCTACGAGCAGGGCGCCGTCGCGACACTGGCCGGTAGCTACACACTCCACAGCCACTGGCAAGGGCGGGACTTCGCACTGACGATCACTGGCGAGCGCGGCTATCTGAGGATCCTCCGCGGCGACCAGCTCATCCTCCACACCGACGAGTATCTCATCGAGCCCGCGGCACCGGCGGGAGACACGTTCGCCCGGGAGCTCGCCGGGTTCTGTGACGCCGTTGCCGCCGGCCACGCCCCCCCGATCTCACCCCACTGCGGTGTCACGAGCACCGGCCTCGTTGAGGCGATCTGGCGCGCCGGTCTCGAGGGGCGGGAGATCGCCCTGGCTGAGCTGTAACCGCTCCCCTGACGGAGGCGCCTGTCGCGGAAGTCCGGGCACGCGCCTCGCGGCCGGGTGCTGCTGAGGCGACGGCACAGGACT
>CAZIWQ010000615.1:0-4893 GCA_964542355.1 uncultured Armatimonadia bacterium | reverse complement strand
GGGGCTGAGTTGCGGCCAGCCTGCAGAAGCAGCGAAGCGGAAGGGTGCCGGAGACTGTGCGCCAGGCGCAGAGGCGTGGCCGTGGTACGAGGCGCGCGGGCGACTGAGCGGCCGCCGTGATGCGCACACTGGCGGCCACCAGGGCTGCCCTGGGGGCCCGGCCGAAGAGGCCACTTCCGGCCGGGTCTCTGGCGGGGAGATGGCTGTGAGTGGCTACTGCAGGCCGCTGAGCGCAGCGTTGCGGCCTCAGAACGGCTTTTCGGCCGCTCCCCTAAAGCCCGTAGATCACCCGCCGCAGCACGGGCACCAGCGAATCCGCCATGTGCGAGGCTCCGAGGTCGTTGCAGTGCGAGCCATCATTCGTGCCGTCGCCGTCCCACCCCAACAGCCCATCGCCCTCGATGTAGTGCAGTGACTCCACGCCCGCCGCGACCAGCTTCGCACACAGACGCTGGTAGGCGGCGCGACGACGCAGGTTGTCCGCCGCCGGGGCCGGGCATGCCCAGCCCGCCGGATACGTGCGGTCCTCCACCAGGATGATCGGCGTCGTGGGGTGTGCCTCGCGGAGGCGCTGCACGAAGGCTTCCCCTCGCTCGTCGATGAGCTCGCCGGACATGTTGGGGACCGGGTCGAGCACGTAGGCGACCGGGTCGAGCTCCGCCAGCACCTCCGCCATCTCCGGCTCCATCACGGCATTCCCCGACAGTCCCAGGTTCAGCACGGGGTAGTTGAGACGGCGCCCCAGCAGGGCGACGTGGGTCATGCCCGCTCGCGAGGCACCGACCCCGTGCACGATCGAGGTGCCGTAGTAGGCCACCGGCCGCTCGGCGCGGGGTGCGACTGCGCGGATGGTCGCTGCGGCAGGGACGCCGAACGCCACCGCGTCGACAGGCGAGAACACCGGCAGATATGCACGATAGCGGCGCAGGCGGCCGTCGAGCGGGGAGCCGACGAACGCCGACTCCGCCTCCTGGCCGGCAAGCTCGCGGGTAACGCCGACCCAGCGCCATGTGCCGTCGTCAGCCTGCCCGTAGAGGTCGATACCGTAGGCGGCCAGCAGGGGTGTGTGTGGCAGCGCCGTGGGCGCGCCGCCGAGGTGCCAGCGCGCGCGCACGTCAACGGCATCGGTCTCGAAGGTCACGGTGACCCCGGTGGGGTGCTTCGCAAGGTCCCAGACAGGCTCGCGGAGGCGGTCCCGGGCGCAGGCGGGAAGGCGCCCGAAGGGCCCCCAGGTGTCGGCAAAGCCGCGACCCTCGACACACAACTGTGTGGCATCAACCCACGTCCGGTCTTCAGACATGACACATGCTCCTTGTGGTCTTGGGGTCCGGCCGAAACGGCCACATCCGGCCAGCCCCCGAGGCGTAGCGGCCGGCTGAGTGCCCTCCAGAGCCATTCTGGCGTAGCGTCGCGGCCTCCGAACGGCTGTTCGGCCGCTCTTCCAGATCGGTCGTCAGCGGACCTGTGGGTGGCAGTCCGTGCGATACACCTGCCGGCCCCAGTCCAGGTCCTCCGGAAACAGCACGCTCCCGCCCCCACGGCAGCGCCCCCCCGCCTGCATGAACTTGACGATGGCCCGCCGCAGCGAGGTATCCTGCGGGGCCGTGGCGAGGTCCAGCCCACCCCAGTCGAACACATCGAACGCTCGCTCAAACGTCTGGCCGTCGGAGGCATTCTCCACCGGGTGCAGGTACCATTCCCGCAGGAAGGCCACGATGTTGGGGGGCGCGGGCGCCATCGCCTCGAACTGCGGGTCCAGCAGCCACGAGCTGCAGGTGAAGGCGTGGAACACGGTCTCCGGATAGTGGCGACGGTAGAAGTCGACGGCCTGGACAAAGGAAGCGCCGCACGCCGGCGGGTCCATCGGGCCACTGGCGGGGATATGGACCGTCATCACCGGGTCGCCGCGACGCAGCACCTCACACCACTCGTTCGCGTCCAGCACGACCGTCGTCGGGAGCACGCGGCCCCATGGGGAGACGGGGTTGCCGCTCATCTCGCGGGCGTCCGCCGCGAAGCGCGAGCGCCATAGCCCGTCGCGCACGGCCCCGGAATCGGCACTGGCGAACTGCCCGTCGCCGCGGAGCAGGAGACCGTCCTCCGCGAGTGCCAGTACGGTGCGGTCCTTGCGGTTGCGGTAGAAGCGGAACGGATGGTAGTAGTGGCCCGGGACGTACTCCAGTCGGCCGAGCCAGAAGAGGCTCCCCGTGAAGCCGTGACTGGGCCAGCCGAGGTTCTTGAGACCCCACGAGCCGGTTTGCCGGTGCGTCTCCCGGATCCACAGCTCCAGGTCGGCCAACGACTGCACGGTGACGGCCGGGTCAATCCCTCGCACCTGGTGCCGTGCGCGGATGGAGGGCAGGCCCGACAGCAGGACCACGGCGTACAGCAGCGGGGCGGCGGAACCCGCCGCGGCCGGCAGCGGCGGCCAGTCCCGCAGCCCCGCCTCCAGCCCCGAGAGATAGAGCAGCCAGTGGCAGTGCCAGGCCAGCCGCTCCAGCGGCGGGGAGGCGGCAATGGCCGTGGCGGTCTCGGTCAGGAGTTGGCTCACGTCCCCACCGATGCAAAGCTCTACGCACGCCTGCGGGACGAAGTCGGGGTCCAGGAACGGCACCCGGCCCGGAGTGAAGGCGGCCTCGGACTGGGGCCACGTGGTCTGCCAGATCTCCGGCGGCGCTGTCAGCCCCACGGCGGCACACACTGCCGCGACGTCGCGCAGGTCGGTGTGACCGGGGTCACTCATGCACGGTTCCTTTCCGCTAGTCGCTCGGCAGGCGGTACAGCTCGCGGGCGTTCTTGTAGGCCACGCGGGCGACGTCCTCGTCAGTGGCCCCGGCCTGTCGGAGGTAGCCCTCCATCGCGCCGGCACCCGGCGGGAAGGGATTCTCCGCCTCGGTGACCCCGAACATCGTGCCATAGGACTGGAACGGTGGGCCGATCCGTGTCGTCCAGTCGGTGCCGGCCAGCAGGCGGTTCGTGGGGACCTGCGCGAGCGTCCGCTTCAGGGCCGGGCACTGGAAGTCACGGATCTCGATCCAGAAGTTGTCGGGGTAGGTCGGGAACAGGCCGCCGATCACGTCGAGGAACCAGTCAGCCCACGACACGAACTCCGGCGACGTCCCACACCCGATGGCGTGGGCCAGCACGTACTTGGCCTCCGGCACGCGCTCCACGAGCCCGAGCAGGTCCACCAGTTGGTCGTGACCGCGGCATGACCGGTCGTTGCTGGGGTGCCAGTAGGTGCCGAGGTGGACCTGCACGGGCACATCATACTCCACCGCGGCGCGGACCAGCCGCTCCACCGGATCGCTGTTCATCTCATAGTCCATGCTGTACTGGAGCATCTCGCCGAGCTGGACGAACCCCCACTCGCCGAAGCACCGCTCCATGCTGTGCAGCGATTCATCGAGGAAGTGCGGGTTGACCGTCGCGCTGCCGTACAGGCGGGTGGGCGCTTCGCGGATCAGACTGTGGATGAGGCGGGCGTTGGCGATCACGCCCTCGGGGCTGCGCGTGACCAGCGAGGTGTCGACCCCGTCGGTCGAGATCACCAGGCGTAGGTCGGCATCGCACCGGTCCTGGACCTCCAGCAGGTCCTGCACGAGGTGCTCGCGCTTCTCGCCTCCCGGACCGTGTTCGCTGACATGGATGTGGGTATCGATCCACGGCGTCTGCTTGTCCATGGAGCTCGCTCCTTGCTAGTGTCCGGGCAGCACGCTGTCGGCGACCGCCTTGCCGAGTAGCGCGTAGCCGTCCGCGTTGTAGTGGTAGCCATCCGGCGAGCGGAGCTCGGGCTTGCCCACCACGAGCCCATACAGGTCGTTGACCGGGATGCCCTCCTCCTGCATGATCGCCGCCGCGAGAGTGTTGCGGGTCGTCACGATGCCATTGCTGTCGCTGAGCGTCTTGACGTCCCGGGACTTCGTGATGGGGGTGGAGGCCGCCCAGATCAGCTTCGCGCCGCGCCCGTGCGCTCTGATGAGCTTCACCCAGTCGCGCAAAGCAGCGGAGTAGGCCTCGCCCGGCAGGTGGAACCCGTGCAGCCCGTTGTTGAAGTGCACAGCCGCGTACGAGTACGCCTCCAGCATCATCTGGGTCTGCTTGAACAGGAGAGGGTCACCGAGGCTGTTCGAGGTCCCGAGGCGGTCCACATGGACCTTCCCCTGCAGGAGCTTGGTGACCACCGGGCTGTAGCCGCACGAGATGGAGTCCCCGATCAAGAGCACGCGGGGGAGCGTGGGATCGTTGGCACAGTCCCACCAGATGTTCGACCATTCCGACGTCTCTCTCGCGACATTGGCTGTCATGGTGCCCTCGCGTTGGGGGGTGTCGGCGCCCGCGGCGAGGAGCGGGGAGACGGCCGCGAGCAGGAGGACCACCCCGGCTGCCCCCGTCCGCAGGGCCGAGAGATTGGTCCGGCGTGTGATGCGCTTGCTGCGTGACACTCGATCACGTCCTTTTTCTACGGCGTCTTTCCGCATTCGAGGAACACGTTGCCGCTGCTCTGGATGGCGGGCCACAGGCCGGCCTCGCTCTGGGCCACGACGCTGGTGCACTTCTCGAAGATGTTGTCGCGCACGACCCCCTTGAGCGGCTTGCCGAACCGGTCGGGGTAGAGCCCGAGCGCGCTGCTCTGTGCCTCGTCAAAGCCGTAGAACTGGTTCCCGACGAGCTTGAACAGTCCCCGCAGCTCCACCGCCTGCTTCACGCCCACGGCCTCGCCGCGGCTGAGCGTGTTGCCCGCCACGATTGAGCTCTCGGAGCCGTAGGAGTCCAGTGTCAGCGGCTTGAGGCAGCCGGTGAGGGTGTTGTCGTGCAGGTTCCAGTTGGCGCCGTAGGGCGGGTACACCTCGAAGTTCTCCCCGGTCTTGATCTCCCTGGGTTCCTTGAGCT
>CAZIWQ010000614.1:0-4894 GCA_964542355.1 uncultured Armatimonadia bacterium | reverse complement strand
GGCACGGCGCACGCCAACGTCGGCAGGCGGCCAGTGACAACGGCCTTGACGGGGCTTAGGGATTCTACAACGACGAACGGCAACACCGGCGACGCGGTACGCCCGACACTCCTGTCGGGCGGCAAACCGCAGCACGCCCGACACTCCTGTCGGGCGACAAACCATGCCGGACAGGAGTGTCCGGCGTACCGCACCACCAGGTGATGATCCTTGGCCTCTGACAGCCCTCTCATCGTCCAGAGCGATGCCACCGTGCTGCTGGAGCTCGCCAGCCCGCATGCCCTCCCCGCGCGCAACGCGCTGGCGCGGTTCGCGGAGCTGGAGAAGTCGCCCGAGCACGTCCATACCTATCGCATCACCCCGCTGTCGCTGTGGAATGCGGCGGCCGCGGGCCTCACCGAGGCCGAGATCCTCGGACTGCTCGCGACCTACTCGACGTACCCCGTTCCCGCGAACATCGTGCGCGATATCCGCGACCACCTCTCGCGCTACGGGCGTGTTCGGCTCGTGCGTGAGGGCGAGCGGCTCGTGCTGGTGAGCGAGGACGTGGCCGTTCTCGCAGAGATCGCCTCGCACCGGCTGACGCGGGGATACATCGAGGTCCGGGAGTCGCCGACCCGCCTGGTTGTCAACCCGGCGATGCGCGGGCACCTCAAACAGGCCCTCGTGCGCATCGGGTACCCCGCCGAAGACCTGGCAGGGTATGTCACCGGCGAAGCGCTCGAGGTGCAGTTGCGCCACGTGGCCCTCACCGGCACGCCCTTCGAGCTGCGCGACTACCAGCGCGCGGCGGCCGACGTGTTCTATGCCGCCGGCTCCGCCGCCGGCGGCAGCGGCACGATCGTCCTGCCCTGTGGGGCCGGCAAGACCCTCGTCGGGATGGCGGTCATGGCGGCCGCCCGGTGCTCCACCCTGATCCTGACGCCCAACACCGTTGCCGTCCGACAGTGGATTGACGAGCTACTGGACAAGACCACCCTCCCGCCGGAGGCCATCGGGGAGTACACCGGCCTGCAGAAAGAGATCCGGCCGGTCACCGTCAGCACCTACCAGATCATTACCTACCGCCAACGCAAGCACGCGGGCACCACGGAGGAGTTCCCCCACTTCAGTCTGTTCGATGCGCGCAACTGGGGCCTGATTGTGTACGACGAGGTTCATCTGCTTCCCGCGCCGGTGTTT
This sequence comes from uncultured Armatimonadia bacterium, assembly GCA_964542355.1. Lineage (GTDB taxonomy): Bacteria > Armatimonadota > Zipacnadia > Zipacnadales > JABUFB01 > CAZIWQ01. The sequence continues at coordinate 3,712 of CAZIWQ010000614.1, read as the reverse complement.
CGCATCACGGCCGAGCTGCAGGCGCGCCGGCGCCTCGGGCTGACGGCTACGCTGGTGCGCGAGGACGGGCAGGAGAGCGACGTGTTCTCGCTCATCGGCCCCAAGAAGTGTGACGTCCCCTGGCGCGACCTCGAGCAGCAGGGCTGGATTGCCGCCGCCTGTTGCCATGAGGTTCGGATCCCTCTGCCGGAGGAGGCCCGCATGGGCTATGCGCTGGCCGACCAGCGCAACAAGTACGCCGTCGCAGCCCACAACCCCCGTAAGGTCGCGGTGACGAGGGCCCTGCTCGAGAAGCACCCCGATGGGCGGGCGCTGATCATCGGTACCTACCTGGACCAGTTGCAGGGGGTAGCGGCGGAGTTGGGGGCGCCGCTCATCACCGGACAGACGCCGGTGGCCCGCCGGCGGCAGTTGTACGCCCAGTTCCGCGACGGCGAGATCACGCGGCTGGTGCTCTCGAAGGTCGGGAACTTCAGCATCGATCTCCCGGATGCGAACCTCGCCATTGAGCTCTCCGGGACGTTTGGCAGCCGGCAGGAGGAAGCCCAGCGCCTGGGGCGAATTCTCCGTCCGAAGCAGGACGGCAGCCAGGCCCACTTCTACGCTCTGGTCACGCATGACACGGTCGACCAGACCTTCGCCGCCAACCGCCAGCGGTTCCTCACGGAACAGGGCTACGCGTATGAGATCCTGTATGAGAACGAGGTGCTTGGCTCGTGAGCCGCACTGGAGACGCCACCGGCGGACGCACAGGCGACCAGCCGGTTCTACACCAGAACCTGCCGCTGATTGAGACGGCGGAGGCAGCCCTGCTCGACCAGGTGATGGCCGACCGGACCGCCGCGGGCCAGATTCTGCTGCGGCTGTCCGATCGGGTCGCCGTCGTCGATCCGGCCGGAGCGAACAGGCTGATCGCCCGCCTGCGCAAGCTGGGCCACCTGCCCCAGATCGTCAACCCGCCCCCGACGCCCGCGGAACCCGCGGCCTCGCCCCCGCCGGAGGAGCCGCCGGAGGAGCCGCCCGAACCTCCGGCTCTGCGACTGCTATGAACCCCCTATACGAGCGGCCGAAACGCCGTTCTGAGGCCGCGAAGCCACGCCAGAATGGCTCTGGCGGGCACTCAGCCGGCCGCTACGCCCCGGGGGCCGGCCGGATGTGGCCTTCTCGGCCGGACCCCTAGACCGGATGGAGCCGCCATGACGACAGACGCCAACGACTTCTCGCTCTACATCGGCGGCCTGCCTGTGGACCGCCTCAGGCCGTTCTCCCGCCTGTGGGGTGCCCCCGACAATGCGCGGAAGGCCGACTGCCTGCGCACGGTCCTCGAGGGGCTGGCCAGCCCGGAGCGAGTCCGGGCGGTGATCGCGAAGCTGGAACCACCGGAGCGCATGGCACTGGCGCTGCTCAAGTGGCTGGGGAACAACGTCCCCCCGGCGCTCCTGGCGGTCGCGCTGCTGGCGGCCGGCAGAGTCCCGCGCGACGCGCGGAGGCTTGACGACGACCTGGGGGAGCTCTGGGGCGTGGACACGCGAGGTCTCTTCCTCGGACGCGGCGGCTACTGGCGGGATGCGGTGGACACTCTCGGGAACAGTGGCAGGCCGGACGCGGTGTTCACCGACGACCGGATCCTGGAGCAGGTCGGGCCGGCGGAGCCGAAGCCGATCCGGCTCCGCCCGGTCCCGCGTCCCGACGTGGTGCTGAGCCGCCGGCCGCAGGCCGTGTTCCTCGATGTGCTGTCCATCCTGCAGGCCGTGGAGAAGCTCGGGGGGTTGGGGCTGACGAAGAGCGGCTGGCTGCGGGTCAGTGACCGGCGCAAGCTGCTCCGTGCGCTCTCCTGGGGCGAAGAGACCAGCTTCGACGGTCTGGTGTTTCCCGATCCGGCCCTGGCCTTCGAGTCGGCGCTGAGCAGTGCGGGTCTGCTCGAGGTCGTGGATGACCGCCTCGTTGTCGCGGCGGCCGAGCCCGTCACCGCGCCCGCGCAGATGCTGCTGCAGGTCCGGGCGCTGCTGCACGGGTTCCTCCGCGCCTGCGACTGGCGGGAACGCCGCGCGCGCGGGCACTATCACGATATCGACTTCCGACTGTCACAGGCCCGCGTTGCCCTCGTCGTTGCTCTTGGTGCTCTGGCTGATGGCGCCGAGGCGTTCTACGCGATCGATGACCTCGACCGTGAGCTGTTCGCGCGTCTCGGCGAGCGGTTCTCGCTGACCTCGTTCCCCTTCCGGCCGGGCGGGTTGCGCGAGGATGTGGATCGCGCGGCGCTGGCCAAGTGGCGCGAGGGCCTGAGGGCCCTGTGGCTCAGTGAGGAGCGGCCGTGGCTTGACGCTGCCCTCACGACCTGGCTCTACGCCCTCGGCATCGTGGAGCTGGGGATGGTGGACGGGCGGCCGGTCAGCTTCCGACTCACCGAGCTGGGGCACGCCATTCTGCACGAGACGCCCATGCCCTCGGCGGCCGAGGCCACCCCCACGACCGAGGCCGCGTGGGTCGTGCAACCCAACTTCGACATCGTGTTGTGGCTCGAGCGCGCCACCGCCGCCGAGCTGGCCTTCCTCGAGCGCCACGCGCAGCGCGCCGAGTTGCGCGACCACACGGCCCACTATGTGCTCACGCGCGATGCCGTCTATACGGCTCTCGAAGGCGGGAGTACGGTCGAGGGGCTGCTGGATGGCCTGCAGGCGGGGTCGCAGGCGGAGCTGCCCCAGAACGTCGTCGCCGAAGTGCGCGAGTGGGCGCGCATGCGTGAGCGCATCACCGTCTACCGCAGCGCCAACCTCCTGGAGTTCACAACACCTTCGGCCCGGGACGCGGCGCTGGCCGAGGGGCTCGCGGGCACGCCCGTGGCCGAGCGCTACGTGCTGCTCCGCGGCGCCGACGGCGTGCCACAGCGTCCGCCATGGTCGCCCGGCGGGGTCCGGCGCCTCGACTACTCCGTGCCGCTCCCGCCCTGCGTGTATGCCTCCGCGGACGGCGTCGTGCGCCTCGCAACCCCGGCGACCGACATCATCACCTCGGCACAGCTCGATCGCTGGTGCCGGCGCCTCTCGGCGCGTCGATGGGTGCTGACCGCCGAGACGGTCGCAGCGGCCGCCAAAGCAGGACACTCCGCCCGTGCTTTCGCGAAGCTGCTGGATCGGCGTGCTATCGGCGGTCTCCCCGACCTCGTGACGGTCGCCTTGCGCTCCTGGGCCGGTAAGCCCGCGGCGGTCGCTGGTGTCCGCGTCGTCTTGATGGTCTGCCCCACGTTCGATGAGTTCGTGGCGATCCGCAACGACAAGCGGATCGGGCCCCGGGTGATCGCGGACCTGGCCCCCCAGGCCATGCTGCTCCCCGCCGACGTCTTCGACGAGGTGCATGCGCGCCTCGAATGGGCCGGAGTCAAAGTGGCAATGAGCGATGGCTTGGTGCCTGACGGCTCCCAGTGAGCAAGCGCCTAGAAGAGCGGCCGAGAAGTCGTTCTGAGGCCGCGACGGCACGCTCAGAGGTTGTCGCCCCGGCGGCGGAGCCGCCGTGCCGTCAAGCCCCCGAATGGGGGCGCTCGAAGGTAGCCACGGGTGACAACCCGTGGTTGGCGCCGTACCTTGTGCCTTTCCCCTGTCCCCCCGCGCCGCCGGAACTCACCGACACGCCACTTCGCGGCGGGTTGCTCGCTATGAAGGTCCGCCCGACGCGCCGCGCCCATCCGGTACCGGCAACACGCCAGCGCCCCCCC
>CAZIWQ010000613.1:0-4896 GCA_964542355.1 uncultured Armatimonadia bacterium | reverse complement strand
CACCTAGCCCCGGGCTTCAGCCCGGGGATTCGGCGGCCACCCTCTCTCTTCTCCTCTTGCGCCCCCCCGCCGGGCTTGCCCGGCGGGGGGGCGCAAACGAGCCGTCGCCCGCAGGCGCTCACAATGCGTGCCCGCGCAACAAGCTCAACCGAGTCGGGGATGCCTACGACGGCAGTGGGAACATCACGCGGATGCGGCACAACGACATGGTGAATGCGCTGTTCGTCGATGGGCACGTGAAGGTGGTCAAGCCGAGCGGGCAGGAGATGTCCACCGACATCAACAGCCCGTGGACCGGGGTGTGGTAGGCCCGGGTCATCGGAAAGGGTAAACGGCTACGGGCGCGACGGTACGCCCGACACTCTTGTCGGGCGCGGGCTTGTACCGCGCCGGCGCGACGCTCGGCGTCCCAGCGACGGCGGTCAGGTCCGCCGTCGCTTCGTCTCCTCATAGAAGCGGCGCCGGTTACCGATCTCCCACACGATCACGGCTCGCGCCTCTTCGACCCCCTCATAGGCTACTCGATAGTCCCCGACACGGAGACGGTAGTTCCCGCCAGCGTGCCCCTTCAGGGCCACGATGCCCGACGGGCGCGGGTTCTCAGCCAGCGCACGAATGCGCCTCAGGATCGGGGCGCGAACGTGCGCGGGCATGTCGTCCAGTGCCCGCTCCGCGCGCACCGTAAGTGAGACAGCGAAGCTCACGACTCGTGCCTGCGCAGGACTGCGTCAAGCGGCACGAGGCGCTCCCGTCCGGCGGCCACGTCCGCCTTGGCGTCTGCTACCGCCAGAGCGAGGCCCTCGTCAACCTGCCGCTCATACGCCGAGCCACCGGCACGAATCCACTCGCGCAGAACGTCGGGGTCGAAGCGCCACTGGGCCCCGACCTTCCCCGCGGGGATCTCGCCCTCACGAGCCTTCTCGCGCACAGTCTCGGGATGGATGCCGAGGAACCGAGCGGCCTGGTCTGCATTGAGAAGATCAGCCATCACGCACCTGCCCCTTGCTGTATTTGACTGTAGGATACTGCAACACCGGCGGGACGTCAACGGTTGGGGGCCGCCAGGCCGGGTCGCAGCGCTGACCACACCACTGCGCTGGCGACCAGCGCCATCGCGGCTCCGAACACAAACGGCGCGGCCCCCGAGTGCAGTTGCTCCCACAACACTCCGCCGACCACACTCGCCACCAGGAGCCCGACACCCTCGCACGCGTGGAAGACACCCATGCCCAGCCCGCGCCGGTCGGTGCGGATCAGGCCCGAGGCCGTCGCGCGCGTCGTCGCCCCGGTCGCCCCAAGCTGCACCCCGTAGAGCGCAAACCACAGGGGCATCAAGCCCGGTGTGCCCCCCAGGGCGAACCCCAGGCATGCGCCACACTGCAACAGGTACGCCAGCGTCTGGGCCGTGCGCACCCCGAGTCGATCCAGCAGCGCTCCGGCCGGGAACGCCACCGCCGCGTACACGATGTTGTGCAACAGATACAGGTAGGGCACGAGGTCAGGTCGGACGCCGACGTCCTGGGCCCGCAGCAGGAAGAACGCATAGGAGAAGTTGCCGGCCGAGAACAGCGCATGGGCCACGAGGAACAGCGGAAGCGAGCCGGCGTATTCGTGCCCGGCGCGCGCCCGATCGGCGGCCTGCGCCGCCCGCGACGTCTCCCGGACCCCCACCACGATGGTCACGACCGCGGCCAGGCCGGCAACGGTTGCCATCCAGAATACCCGGCGGTAGTCGCCCGCGAACACCCCGAGCAGCACGATTGCCAACGTCGTGCCGACGATGGCGCCGACAGTATCCATCGCGCGGTGGAAGCCGAACGCGCGCCCCCGCTGCTGGGGCGCCACGGACTCTGCCACCAGGGCATCCCGCGCCGAGGTCCGCACACCCTTGCCGATCCGGTCGGTGACGCGCACCGCCAGAACGTGCCACCCGAGCGTGGCAAACGACAGGAGCGGTTTCGTGACCGTCGACAGGACGTACCCCGCCAGCACGACCGGCTTACGTTTGCCGATGCGGTCGGAGAACCACCCGGAGGCGATCTTGAGGCCGCTGGCAAGCGCATCGGCCACCCCCTCGATCAGCCCGATGTACTCCTTGGAGAGCCCCAGTGTGTTGGCCATGAACTGGGGCAACAGTGCGAGGATCGTCTCGCTGTGGATGTCCGTGAGGAAGCTCACGATCCCCAGCGTGACGACGTTGCGGCTGGACCAGCCGCGACGCTCGACGGGCGATGGGGAAGCCGTGGCCTAGCCCCCCTCGACGCGAAGCGATGTGAGGCTGACCGGGGGCAGCGTCAGGCTGATGGGCGCCCCCTCGGGGCTGCGCAGTAGCTCGCCGGTGACCAGGTTGCGGACGGCTCCGCCGCCCAGCACCTGCGTCCTCAATTCCACCCGTCGGGGCGCCGGGCCCAGATGGGTGTTGATGACCGCGACGTACCCGCCGCGTGCGGTGTCGATGCGCCGTACGACCACGTGCGGATCCTCGCACGCTGCCACCACCCGGGAGGGGAGGGCGGGCAGGGCGCGGTAGGCGGCCGAGAACTCGCGGACGAACTGCGGGAAGCCCCGGTTCATCGCCCCCATCCGCACTGCCAGCAGGCACGGGTCTGCGCTTGCCACTGTTAGCACCTCGTCGAGCATGCACGCGCGCCCCGCGGGCTCATTGCCGTTCAGGCCCGGGCAGGCCCACCCCGGCTCGGGGAAGTTGCGGAACGCGTCCTCGTTGTAGATCCACCACAGACACACCGCGCTCCCCTCGCCGGTGCGGAAGTGCTCGAGGTAGCGCGCGTTCCCACACAGGAACGGGTAGTGGGCCGGTGCCAGGTTCCAGAGGCCACGGTCCTGTGCATACAGGGGCGGGTTCATCCCCACGCTGAGAATGTCCACGTCCGGCCGGGTGTAGTCCTCGATCATGCGGGCGAGGTCGAGACGGCTGAAGTCGGGGAGCGCCACCTGCCCCGGGCTTAGCAGCTCGTCGCCGCGCTCGCGATCCCACCAGTAGAGCGGAGTGCCGAAGTGGAGGTTGTCATCGCCACCGTTGTAGTTGAGGATGACCAGGCGCAGGTCGGGCCGCACGCGGCGGAGGGCATCGCGGGCCTGCAGCAGGTTCCGCCGCTTCTCTCCGTAGTGCCACGCGCGGAAGGCGGCTTCGTGGTTGGCCTGCACCCACTTCCCGGCATCGCGGGTCGGGAGCGTGAGACCGCGCTCGCGGGCGAAGCGCTGCAGCGAGCCATCCCCGTAGCCGATCTGCCAGGCCGCAAACCGATGGGTGAGCACAACGCCCCCGAAGCTCTTGTGCCCGGCGTACTCCGTGGCGACCTCGGTGAGCAGGCGCGCGAGGTCCTCGCCCACGGCGGGGTGGGCCATGTCGAGGCACGTCCCGTCGGTGAGAGTGCGCATCGTGCGCCGGCCGTCGGGACCCACGGTCGTGCCCCAGTGATAGCCATGGAAGCTGCCATCGGGGCGCACGGCCAGTGCGGCGACGGGCAGTTGCCCGGTGCCGCCGTACTCCAGCACAGGGAGGATCGTCATCCCACTCGCATCGGCGGCCGCGAGCACTCCGGCGGTGGAGCCCTCGCGGACGCGGTAGTAGGGCGGCTTCGCGAGGGCGTGCGGGTTGGTGACGCCGTCCGGCCCGAACAGCTTGCTCGACCAGTCGACGTAGCCGCTGTTGGTCTCGTAGGTGCCGCCGCAGTATGACAGGGTGAGCGGCGCGTACAGGTTCATCCCCCAGAAGCGGTAGGCGTCGAGTGCCGCCGACGGGGCCTGGTCCTCCTGGAGGAAGCCGAGGAGCCGGTGCGGCAAGCCTTCCGGCTCGCGCACGGGTAGCGCCAGCCGCGCCAGCTCACCCTCGCCCCCCAGCTCGTACAGCCGGATCGCGCGCACCGCGATCCCCTGCGCGAACGGATCGGCCTTCGCCCCCATCGAGTGGAGGCCGATCCACCCCTCGGTGGTGGTAGCGGTCATGAGGGAATAGTGCCGCTCATACCTCCCCGACAACGGCAGGTCCACCCGCTGCATGAAGCGCTGACGGGTGTGCGGGTCGCCCAGTGAGCTACCGGTATGGAAGCCGATCGAGGCGCTCGAGTCCAGCGCGTTCCAGATCAGGAAGCTGCGCGAGACATCCTCCGGGTAGTCAATCGCCAGCACGTAGTGTTTCGTCGGCGCCACGAGGCCGCGTCCCATGCGGTAGGCAAACCAGCCCCAGTTCTCGGTCACCCGGCAGGGCGCGCCGAGGATCGGCGCGATGCGGGTGAACTCATCGCGCGTGTCACGGTAGGTGGCCGCCCAGTCGAAGTTGAGGCGCTTGCTCCCGCCGTAGTAGTCGAGGGGCTCACTGGTCGACTTGGCCTGCAGCCCCTTGCCCCCCTGGCGCATGGCGTGGGGATCGGCGGGATCGCCGCAGAGGACCTCATCGATCAGCCGGACGCGGCCGAACTCCGGGAGGGTCTCCCACCGCTCGGGGAGAGGCGCGAGCTTCGGCGGCGGCGGCGGGGCGGGGCTGATGCGGAGGTCGGCGCGGGCGCTGCCCACCTCCGCGTCGCCCTCGCGCAGGCGGCAAGTGAGGCGGAAGCAGTCGGCCCCCGCCTCCGACCCCGCGCGGAAGATGCGGCGCACCTGGCCGGGTGGCAGGTCGATGCGTGCGAGATACGCGCGTCCCGTGGGGACCTCGACCTCCAGCCGGCCGCCGGCGGGACGGAAGAAGTAGTCCAGGCACTCCCAGTCCAGCGACAGCTTCCCCGTCACGGGACCCCGGCCGACAATACGCACGACCAGTCCGACGCCGTTCTTGTAGGGCGGGGGTTCATCCCCCGCCGCGTCGTTCGCCGTTGGTGCCGTGTCGTGGTAGGAGCGGTCACCAGCTCATTTTCCGCGCATGAAGCCGGTTCGATCGGC
>CAZIWQ010000612.1:0-4896 GCA_964542355.1 uncultured Armatimonadia bacterium | reverse complement strand
CCTGCGGGGACCGCCCACACCGCACGGACCGCGGTCGGGCACCCCGACTTCGCCCGTGCCAGAGAGCTCACGACCGGCGCTATGATCGCCGCGCTCGAGGGTGCGCTCGCCGCCGGCGCCACCGAGATCTGGGTCAAGGACGCGCACGACACGGCCGCTAATCTGTTTGTGGAGCGCCTGCCCGGCCCCACCCACACGATCCAGGGCTGGACCGGCCTGGCACGGATGATGGAGGGCATCGACGACACGTTTGACGCCGCACTCCTCATCGGGTACCACGCCTGTGCCCTCACCACGGCCGCGACCATCTCGCACTCGATGAGCTTCCTGGTGCGCGGCATCTGGTACAACGGCGTCGAGCAGGGCGAGGCGGGTATCAGTGCCGCCCACGCCGGACACTACGGGGTGCCGCGTGTGTTCGCCTCCGGTGACGAGGCCCTCTGCGCCCAGGTCACCAGCGTGCTTGGCTCCCAGGTTGTGACCGCGGCGGTCAAGTCGGCGTTCAGCCGGGAATGTGTGCGTCTCTTCCCCATCGAGCAGTCCCGCCAACGTATTCGTGAGGGAGTGACTTCCGCGCTGCAGCGCTGTGGCCAGGTACCGCCCTACCAGCCGGCGACACCCATCGAGCTGAAGGTCCAGTTCCATGCTGCGATCAATGCCGATGCGTGCCTCGGCGTCCCCGGCGTGCGGCAGCTCGATGACCTCACCGTCGTGGCGGAGGTGACGGACGGGCGGCAGGCCGCCGACCTCATCGCGGTCTTCGTCGGCCTCGCCGGTGTCAGATAGGCACTCTGCAGGCCGGATGGTGCCCGGCAGCAACTGGATCCATCTTGCCCGAGCGTGATGCCCAGACGATAGGGGCCTAGGGGTCCGGCCGGAAAGGCCACATCCGGCCGGGTCGCCAGGCCCTGCAGGCCACCGCGGAGGGGCCGGATCCTGCAAAGCGCGACGGTCGGCCTACGCAACGGCGGCTCGTCGCCGGCATCGATGGCACCCGCCTGCGCGTTGCGTGGCCAGAACCCGGTGTGCTATACTTTCCCGGAACTCCGGTGGGAAATGCCGGGTGAGCGGAAATCCCCGAAGGCGATTGCGCCATTCGCACAGGTGGTCTCGAAATGTCCCAGAAAATTTACATTGATGGAAAGATTGTCCCGGCCGAAGAAGCTAAGGTCTCCGTGTTCGATCATGGTCTGCTCTATGGAGACGGGGTGTTTGAGGGCATCCGCGCCTACAACGGGCGCGTGTTCCGCCTCGAGCAGCACCTCGATCGGCTCTACCGCGGGGCCCGGACGATCATGCTCTCGATCCCGTTGAGCCGCGAGGAGATGGCCCAGGCGGTCTGTGAGGCCTGTCGGGCCAACGACATCCGCGACGGCTACATCCGGCTCGTCGTGACCCGCGGGGTGGGCGACCTGGGTCTCGATCCGCGCAAGTGCCCCCGCCCGACGGTCTTCATCATTGCCGCCCAGATTGCGCTCTATCCGGAGAAGTACTACGTTCAGGGTCTCGAGATGATCACCTGCGCGACGCGCCGCGTCTCACCGGACGCGCTGGACGGCGGGCTCAAGTCCCTCAACTACCTGAACAATATCATGGCTAAGATCGAGACCATTCAGGCCGATGTTCCCGAGGGGATCATGCTCAGCGGCGAGGGGTATGTGTGCGAGTGCACCGGGGACAATCTGTTCCTGGTCGTCGATGGGGGCCTGCTGACCCCGCCACTGTACATCGGCAACCTGCCGGGGGTCACGCGCCAGGCGATCATCGATGTGGCGCACGCCGAGGGCATCCCGGTCCGCGAAGACCTGTTCCGCATGCACAGCGTCTACAACGCTGACGAGGTGTTCCTCACCGGCACGGCGGCCGAGGTCGTCCCGGTGGTCAAGGTGGACGGCCGACCGATCGGCACCGGGAAACCCGGTGGCATGACGGAGCGTCTAAGGGAAAGGTTCGGCGCACTCGCGCGTGCCGAGGGTACCCCGATCGATGACTGAGGGTGACGCGTGCGGGGTACACTGCTGTCGGGCGTCAGTGCGGACCTCGCCCCGGACGGGACCTGCGGCGTAAGCGTTACGACCCCGTTACCCGGAGCACGCCCGCTCCTGAAACTAACAGTGCGGGGTTAGCGTTATCTAGCTAGGTTGTAGATGATGGCCCGCGACGGGGAGACAGGGGTAGCGCACCGTCTCGTGGCAGCTCAGGCGCGTAGCGCCAGGGCGCGGGTGTGGTCTCCCGGGACTTCGCAGTCGGAACATCAGACAGGAGGACTCGCCGTTTCATGGAACTGTGGCAGCGCTTCACGAGTCGCGCGAGACGGGCCGTACTGCTTGCCCATTCGGAAGCTGCTCGCTCTCACGCCCAACTCATTGGCACCGAGCACCTGCTGATCGGCCTGTTGCGCCTGGGTGAGGGCACCGCGGTCGAGGTGCTGGAGCATCTGGGGGCCAATGTCGAACGCCTGCGTGCCGACCTCGACCAGCAGGTCGAGGCCGGGCGGGGCGGAGAGGCCAATACCGAGATCACGTTCACGCCCGAGGCCCAGCAGGTGCTGCAGCTCGCGTATGCAGAGGCCAAGATCCTCGGTGACCCGTACATCGGCACCGAGCACGTCCTGCTGGGGCTGCTGCGGCTGGGCAAGGGCCCGGCTTACCGTCTGCTCAAGAACTACGGCGCCGAGCTCACCCAGGTTCGCCACATCGTCGCCGAGATGGCCAGCGCCAAGGGCACGAGCGGCGCCGGCCGCCAGACCGACGCGGCGGCTCAGCGCAAGAGCAAGACCCCCAACCTCGACCATTACAGCCGCGACCTGACGACCCTCGCACGCGAGGGTCAGCTCGACCCGATTGTGGGACGCGAACCCGAGATGGAGCGCGTGATCCAGATCCTGTGTCGCCGCACCAAGAACAACCCGTGCCTCATCGGCGAGGCGGGCGTCGGCAAGACTGCCATCGCCGAGGGCCTCGCCCAGCGCATCGCCGACCGTGAGGTGCCCGGCCTGCTGCTGAACCGCCGGCTCGTCGCGCTTGACCTCGCCAGCCTCGTCGCCGGCACCAAGTACCGCGGCGAGTTCGAGGAACGGATGAAGCGCGTGATGGAGGAGATCCGGGCGGCGAAGGGCCAGATCATCGTGTTCCTCGATGAGCTGCACACGATCGTCGGCACCGGCGCCGCGGAGGGGGCCATGGATGCCTCCAACATCCTCAAGCCCGCGCTCGCCCGCGGCGAGATGCAGTGCATCGGCGCCACCACCCTCGACGAATACCGCAAGCACATTGAGAAGACGCCCTCGCTCGAGCGCCGCTTCCAGCCCGTGATGGTGCGCGAGCCGACGCGCGAGGAATCGCTGGACATCCTCCAGGGCATCCTCGAGCGCTATGCCGACTTCCACGAGGTTGTCTACGACGACGAAGCCGTCGACGCCGCGGTCGACCTCTCGGTCCGCTACATCAGTGACCGCGCGCTCCCCGATAAGGCGATCGACCTGCTCGACGAGGCCGGCTCGCGGGTCAAGCTCCGCGAGCACAATCAGTCTGCGCCGGCCGCCACACTGGTGGACCGCGCCGGAGGACCTTCACCGGACGATGGGACGTTCACGCACACCTCCTATGATCTCCTGGAGGACGACCCCGCCGACGCCAACGGCATCCAGCACGGCCAGAGCTTTGTCGATATCGGCCGCCGCTGGGGCGATGCCAGCGAGATGCCGCACGTCTACCGGGAGGATATCGCCGCCGTCGTCTCGACCTGGACCGGGATCCCCGTCACCGCGCTCTCGGAGGAAGAGTCCGAGCGCCTGCTCCGGATGGAAGACGCCGTCCACGAGGATGTCGTCGGCCAGGAGGATGCCGTCAGGACCGTCTGCCGGGCAGTGCGGCGGGCCCGCGCCGGCATCAAGGACCCCAAGCGCCCCACCGGGTCATTCATGTTCCTGGGACCGACCGGTGTCGGCAAGACCTACCTCGCCCGCGTGCTCGCCCGCTTCCTGTTCGGCAACGACGATGCTCTCATCCGCATCGACATGTCCGAGTACATGGAGAAGTTCGCCGTCTCGCGGCTGATCGGCGCGCCCCCGGGGTACGTCGGGTACGAGGAGAGTGGGCAGCTCACCGAGCAGGTCCGCCGCCGACCCTACTGTGTCGTCCTGTTCGATGAGATCGAGAAGGCCCATCCCGAGGTCTTCCATATCCTCCTGCAGATCATGGAGGATGGGCGGCTGACCGACAGCCAGGGCCGCGTGGTCGACTTCAAGAACGCCATCGTCATCATGACCAGCAATGTCGGGGCGCGCCTCATCAGCGAGACGCGCGGCATCGGCTTCACCACCGAGGAACGCCAGCGCACCGCCGAGTCACGCATGAACGACTATGAGCGCATGAAGCAGAAGGTGCTCGACGAGTTGAAGAAGGCCTTCAGCCCGGAGTTCCTCAACCGCGTGGATGATGTCGTCGTGTTCCATGCCCTCGGTGAGGAGGACATCACGCGCATCGTTGACCTGCAGCTCAGGGACGTGACGCACAGCCTGGCGGAGAAGGGCTTGACGCTGGCGGTGGCGGATCCGGTGAAGGAGTTGCTCGCGCGCGAGGGCTTTGACCCCACCATGGGGGCCCGTCCGCTGCGCCGCGCGATTCGACGTTTCATCGAGGATCCGCTCGCGGAGATGATTCTCGGCCTGCCCGAGGGCGAGACCGGGGCGATTGTCGCCGACTTCGATGAGGCGGGGAAGGTCCAGTTCCGGTTCGTCGAGGCCTCAGTGACCTGCTGACGGCCGCCCCATCACGACCGACCCGCACGTATCGCTCCACCTGACGGCGGGGGACTTGCTCCCCCGCCGTCGCGCCGTTCTGTCGGGCGGGATGGCGCGCCGGGTAGGCGATCACCGGACGGCGACGTCGGCCT
>CAZIWQ010000611.1:2809-4910 GCA_964542355.1 uncultured Armatimonadia bacterium | reverse complement strand
CCTGGACCGTGCGCGAGATCCGCACCCCCCTGATCGTCGCACCACTGCCCGAGCCGGATCGGCGCGCGTTGCTCTGGCCGAATGGGGCCGGCGAGCGTTTCGCCGATCCGGCGCACGCCGGGGTCCTGTCCGCGGCATACCCGAACGCGACGTTCGTCCCGTGGCTGGCACTGGACGCCGGTGACTCGGGCCTCTATGTCGCCTCGCACGACGCGAGCCTGCAGACGACCCAGCTCGGCGCCGATGCGTGCAGCGTCCCCGGCGCCATCGTGCTGTCCGTCGGGCTCTTTCCGTTCTGCGCGCCCGGCGAAACCACAACGACCGCGCCGGTCGTTGTTCGCCCCTACACGGGCACCTGGCACCAGGCGGCCATGCGGTACCGGCGCTGGGCCGACACGTGGTTCGCACCCGTTGCCCGGCCGGCCTGGGTGCGCGACGCCACCGGCTGGCAACTGGTGATCCTCAAGCAACAGAACGGTGAGATCCACTGGCCCTACACGGACCTGCCCAGGCTGATCCAGCTAGGGCAGGAGAACGGACTGAACGTACTCGGGCTCTTCGGCTGGACGGAAGGCGGGCACGACCGGCGCTATCCGCTCTACGAGCCCGAACCGGCCATGGGTGGCGAGGAAGCGCTACGCGCAGGCATTGAAGCGGCCCACGCCGCCGGTCAGAAGGTGATCCTCTACACCAACGGCCAGCTCCGTGACATCCTCTGCGAATGGCACGATGAGTTCGGCCATCCATCGGCGGCGCTCAGTGAGCGCGGCGACTCCTTCGGCGAATCGTGGCTCAAGTACAAGGACGCCCCCCCCCGTCGTATGACGTACGGCTGCCAGTCCTCCCGGATCTGGTCGGACACACTCCTGGCGCTCGCTAAGAAGATCGAGGCCCTGGGCGCGGACGGCGTCATCTTCGATCAACTCGGGTGCTGCCAACCGCCGTTCTGCTTCAGCGACAGACACGATCACGCCAGGCCGTCGCAAGCGACCGGGCCCGGCGTGGTCGCCAATTTGGCCCGTATCCAACGCGAGATGCATGCCATCAACCCGGACTTCATTGTCATCGTGGAGCACGTCACCGATGCCGTGAACCAGCACGTTGATTTCACGCACGGCTGTGGAACGGGTTTCGACCCGTTCGGGCGCGGTTTCCCGGAGATGCTTCGCTTCACGTTCCCGGAGATCCGCACGACCCAGCGCCACCCGACACCCGCAATGGACCGCAACACCGCCAACTGGGCGTGTCTGTATGGCTTTGCCCAGGAGGTCGAGTACCGGTACTGGCCCGACCGGCTCTACATCGAGCGAGGCATCATCCCTCAGGTCGCCGACTACGAACGCATCGCCTCGCCCCCGAACATCGGTCTGATGCGCTCTGCCGACCCGCGCCGGGCCTCCGCCTACCTGCGAGAGGTCATCGAGTTCGAGCAGCGCAACGCCGACGTATTCTGCGACGGCGTTTTCCGCGACGTCCTGGGCTTTGAGATCGACAACCCCGCGGTCAGAGCAAAGGCCTTTGTGAGAGACAACACGATCGGCATTGTGCTCTGGAACCCCACCGACGATCCGCAGGTCGCGAACGTGGTTGTAGAATCCGGGCAGCTAGCAGCAATCGACGCCCCCGGCGCACAGGCCGTGGACGTCAACACGCCGCTGCCACCGGCGAGCGTCCGGCTGCTGCGCTTCGTGAGACGCCGTGCTGAGGGGCCACCGCAATGAAAGTCACCGGCATCCGGACCTTCGTCTGTGACGTGTTCCGCACCAATTGGGTGTTCGTCAAGGTCCTGACCGACGGCGGCCTCCATGGCGTCGGGGAGGCAACGCTCGAAATGCGCGACCTGACCGTGGCGCAGGCCGTGGAGGAACTCGAGCGCTACGTGGTGGGGCGTGACCCGCATGACATCGAGGCCTTCTGGCATGATGCGTATCGCGACGCCTACTGGCGCGGGGGCGCGGTGCTCATGAGTGCCCTGGCCGGGGTGGAGATGGCGCTGTGGGACATCAAAGGCAAGGCGCTGGGCGTGCCGGTCTGGCAGCTACTCGGTGGCAGGGTTCGCGACGTTGTGACCTGCTACGCGAACGGCTGGTTTGCGCCCGCA
>CAZIWQ010000611.1:0-2799 GCA_964542355.1 uncultured Armatimonadia bacterium | reverse complement strand
GCAGTTCGCGGAGAAGGCAAAGCAGGCGGTGGCCGCGGGGTTCGGCGGGCTGAAATGGGACCCGTTCGGCAAGGCATACATGGAGATATCCCGGCAGGAGCTGCGCCGGGCCCTGGCCTGCATCGAAGCCGTGGTGACTGCTGTCGGTGAAGACGTGGATGTGCTCATCGAGGGCCACGGCCGGTTCGATGTGCCGACCGCAATCCGGATCGGCCGGGCTCTGGAGGACTACAACGTGTTCTGGTTCGAGGAGCCAATCCCCCCCGACAACAAGGCGGGGCTGGCGGAGGTCAGACGCCGCGTACGGGTCCCGATCGCGGCGGGGGAACGGGCATACAGCCGGTGGGAGTACCGCGAGTTCTTCGCGCTCGGCTGTGCGGACTTCGCACAGCCCGATGTCAGTCACGCGGGGGGCATCATGGAGCTGCGCAAGATCGCGGCCATGGCTGAGTGCCACCACATACCGGTGTGCCCGCATAATCCGAGCGGCCCGGTCGCGAATGCAGCCACACTGCAGCTCGCCGCGTGTACGCCGAACTTCGCGTTCCTCGAGACCATGAGCACGGACGTGCCCTGGCGCGGAGACGTCACCGACGAGCACATTGTCTTCAGTGACGGCAAGATGCGCATCCCCGACAGCCCCGGGCTCGGCATCGACATCCACGAAGACGCGATCTCCCAGCACCCGTACCAGCCGCACGACCTGCGGCACTATACGGGCAAACTGACCGACATCCGCCCGCCGGAGGCGTGTGGCTACTTCCACAGCGATTGAGGGTGGAGGCGGCCCGCGCGACTTGAGACAGCGCTCCGATCGCGCACCGGGGCCGGGCCATGAGTTCAGGAGCCACTTCCGGGGTGGCTTCGCGGCCTCAAGACGGCACTTCGGCCGCTCTTCTAGTGCTGCCGTCCGGGATGGCGGACGCCTTCGTAGACGCAAGGAGCTTGGGCCTCGACGACCGATCTCTCGTCCTCTTGACGTACCTTGCGGCCAGCGTACTCGCAGGCCTGCTGCTCGTAGCACTGGCAGCCCTGTGCGAAGGCTGGGACATGGCGTAGGGGGCTGACTCGACCCTCGGCTCCTAGATACGCCGGCGAGCGGGTGCCTCGGCCCGCTGATCGCTGCCAACGTCAGACCAGGAAGAACATCCTGATGCCCCTCAGGTTGTGCTCGTTCTCCCCGAATCCCTGGAACGTCGTCGGCTTGGAGTCGATGTAGTAGGCCCTGCGCTCACTCGGGTTGTAGATGAAGTTCTGAGGGTTCCAGTCGAAGTGGCTACACATGGGTCCATCGAGGATAGCTCTTAGTTGGCTTGATATGTCGGGCAGGTGATGCCGCCATCCGCTGGTGACACCACCGAGGCGGGGGCTGTACATGTCCCAGAGGGCCGTTCCCTCGACCCTCTCCTGAACGATCCCTGCGACAAGCAGCCTCGTCGGTGCCCCCCACCCGAACCAGCGTCCCATAGACCGCCTGAAGTAGACGAACCGTGACTGAGGCACTGCCACCACTGAAGATCCGGAGATCCTGTCCTGGTTGATCTTGTGCAGCAGGAGGCAGTGGCATAGGCGTTCCAGCTCGTCCGGCGTGTTCCCGACACCGAGGGAGGATGGAGAGGGGCTGAGCCGTAGTTGCGGGAAGGCGTCGAGGGCCGTCTCGAACTCGGACCGCAGTTCGAGGCCTTCGGCATAGCGGATGGGATGCGGGGGGCGTGTGTCTGACCAGAAGAACTCCTTGTGGTAGCCGATCGCATTGCGGTTGAGCAGCTTCAGGTAGACGGCGTCGGCAGCCGCAACGTCGAGGAAGATGTTGTTGGTGCGGAAGCGCAGGGCGGGCAACTCGTAGAGGCCTCCATTGTCGAACCCGGACACTGCGAGAGGAAGCGACGGACTGGTCCACACGTGTGGTCATCTCCTCTTGTGGTCGCTGCAGATCGGCCGGCGAGCAGCAGAGCGCCCCCGCAGCACGGAACCATAGGCCCTCCTGCGGGGGCATCTCGGTCCCTGCAGAAGAGGTCTGTGGCTGCCCCAACTTGCACCCGAACTGCTGGGCTCCCCTTCGGTCTGGATCCAGGACCGCTCTGAAGTGGCTGTCTCCGGAGGCCCATCGGCGGGCCGCTTGGGCTAGGCCTTGGGGTTCGGCTCGCCGGAGTACCAGCCCTTGCGAGTCGCCCGCCACGCTCCAGTCACGAGGGACGCCATGAAGAAGAGCACGCAGACAGCTATCCGCAGGACATAGGCCGAGAGGGGCTGTCGCCACGCCAGGATGATGCCGACCCCAATCCCCCAGAGAGCTCCCCACAGAGCGCCGGCCTTCAGCCAGGTGGCTCTCGGTGCTGGCGTAACATGACGCACGCTACGCATCATCTGCGCTCCGACGACCAGGGCGACCAGTGAGCCCGCCACGAAGCCCCAGCCGGGGGACAGATGAAGGTTCAGCATAGGGGCTACACCAGCACAGGCAATGAGTGTGGCCAGTGCACACAGCCAAACTGTGGACCTCAAGGCGATGCGGAAGCCCTTATAGTGAGGCTCTCCGCAGCGAACGCCCAGCGGGTCGGGGACTGCACGGCTCGGTATGTACGTGTTGACCTGGCCGTAGACCGGGCAGACAATGAGTCGCGAACGGTCAGACACGATGAAGCCGCCGCAGCTCGGGCAGCGCACGCCGAACATCACCGGGAACTTCTTCGCCTCCGGGTAGCGCGTGGCGTAGAGGTGGAACAGCAGGTTCCCCAGGTCGAGGTCGGGGGCGATGATGACGTTGGTGCCGCCGGCCGCGCCGTCGGCCGGCTGGTA
>CAZIWQ010000610.1:1245-4913 GCA_964542355.1 uncultured Armatimonadia bacterium | reverse complement strand
ACGCGTCACTCAGCACAGAGACCCGGCCTCGCGGCCGGGTCTCTTGCCTTCTCGCGGGACGGAGTGCGCCCCGTGACTACCGGTGGGCCTGTGCTACTTCACCGTAACCGTCTTCGCCAGGTTGCGCGGCTGGTCGATGTGCTCGCCACGCACGTCGGCGATATGGTAGGCAAAGAGCTGCAGCGGAATCGCGATCGAGATCGGCGATACGAGCTCGTGCGTGCGCGGTACCCAGATCATGTCGTTGGGGCGCGACGCCACATCGGCCGGATCGGCACTCGTATCGACACCCGTCTGGGGGATCTTCTCGTCCCCGTCGTAGGCGACGGCGACCAGCGGGCCACTGCGGGCCTTGATCTCCATGATGTTGCCGATCATCTCGTCATAGGTCGGCCCCTCAGGGGCGATGGCGAGGACGAACATCTCGGGGCAGACGAGGGCGATCGGGCCGTGCTTCATCTCACCCGCGGAGTACGCCTCGGCGTGGATGTAGCTGATCTCCTTGAGCTTGAGCGCGCCCTCCATGGCGGAGGGGAGGTTGATGCCGCGCGCCAGATAGAGTGCATTGGGCTTGTCGGCGTACTTCTGCGCCAGCGCGACGATGTCGTCCTCCCGCTTGAGCAGCTCTTCCGCCTGCGCGGGCAGGGCCAGCAGGGCCTGCTTGAGGGCCTTGATCTCCTCGGGCGTGGCCGTGCCGCGGACCTCCGCGAAGTACAGTGCGAGCAGCTCGATGGTCAGGATCTGGAGCGTGTAGGCCTTGGTGGAGGCGACACCGATCTCGGGCCCCGCCTGGATGTAGGCCACGCCATCGCTCTCGCGCGCAATCGAGCTATCGACGACATTGATGACGCCGATGACCTTGGCGCCCTTGCGCTTCATGACGCGCAGACCCTCGAGGGTGTCGGCCGTCTCGCCCGACTGGCTCACCACGACGCACAGGGTGTTATCGAGCACGACGGGGTCACGCTGCTGCAGCTCGGCGGCGAGGTCGGCCTCCGCCGGGATGCGGGCCAGCTTGTCCATCAGGAAGCGGCCAACGACGCCGGCGTGGTAGGCGGTGCCGCAGGCGGTGAAGACGACCTTCTCCAGCTTGCGGATCTCGTCGACGGTGAGACCGATGTTCTCGAAGGTGATCGGCTTGTCGGGCGAGCTGAGGCGACCGGCGAGGCAGGCGCGGATCGCGTTCGGCTGCTCGTGGATCTCCTTGTGCATGAACTTCTTGTGCTCACCCTTGGCCGCGGCATCCGCCGGCCACGGGATCACGTAGACCTCGCGCTCGATCGGCCTGAGCTGCAGGTCGGTGATCTCGATGCCGTCGCTGGTGATCTTGCACAACTCGTCGTCGGCGATGACATACACCTTGTCGGTCTCGGCGCGGATGGCACCCATGTCGGAGGCGATGTAGTTCTCGCCCTCGCCGATCCCGACGACCAGCGGGGAGAAGCGGCGGACGGCGATCAGCTCGCCGGGGCTGTCAGCGCAGATGATCCCGAAGGCGAAGGCGCCCTGAAGATCGAGCACGGCCTTGCGGGCCGCCTCGCGCAGGTCGCCGGCGTAGTACTTCTCGACCAGGTGCGCCATGACCTCAGTATCGGTCTGGCTCTTGAACTCGTGGCCCTCGGCCTCGAGCGCGGCCCGCAGCTCCTGGTAGTTCTCGATGATCCCGTTGTGGACGACAGCGATCTTCCCGTCGCAGCTCAGGTGCGGGTGGGAGTTATCCACGGAGGGCTTGCCGTGCGTCGCCCAGCGGGTGTGGCCGATGCCGAGGGTCCCGATGAGAGGCGTCTGCTCCAGCGTCTCGGCCATGATGTCGAGCTTGCCGACGATCTTGCGCACGTCAAGGCGGCCGTCGCCCGTGACGACGGCGATGCCGGCCGAGTCATAGCCACGGTACTCCAACCGGCGCAGACCCGCGAGGCAAATTGCCGGGGCCTGGCGCGTACCAACATAACCGACGATCCCACACATCTTACGTACCTTCTTTCACATGATGCAGTCCACAAACGGCCACCACCCCGGACGGCAGGGCGGTGGCCTGTTGTTCGAAGCGTGAAGCCAAGCAATTATACTCGCCAGGGCCACCACAGGCAAGCGGGCCTCGCACGGACCGCACAACACGGAAGGCGCCGAACGGCTGGGCCAACCACGGAATACACTGAAGACACGGAAACACCCACGACGACGGCAAGGGCGGAAGTAGGGGGAACGGCCGATGGCACGGCCCCGAACGGCCTCCCTGGCCCTTTCCCCTTCTGCCGTCTGCCGTTTCGGCGTGTTCCGTGTATTCCGTGTATTCCGTGGTTGACACGCCGTCGGTCGTTGGGACCTACCCGGACGTGCAGGTGAGCGTCGCGAAGCGGCGCTTGCCCACCTGCAGCACATCGCCGGAGGCCACCGCGACGCGATCCATCTCCCCCGAGATCACCGTGCCGTTGAGCGTGACCGCGCCCTGCCGGACGAGGCGGCGGGCTTCCCCGTTCGTCTCGGCGAAGCCGGCGGCAACGACCAGGCGCACGATCCAGACGGTGCCCTCCTCCAGCTCGGCCGTGACATCACACACCGGCATGTCGCTGGGGAGCTGGCGCGCGGAGAACACGCGGTCAAACTCCTCGCTCGCGGCCTGCGCCGCCTGTGCACTGTGGTACAGCTCGATGATGCCACGGGCCAGCGCAGCCTTCAGATCGCGCGGGTTGGCCTCGCCCGCGACGATCGTCTGCTCCATCGCGGCCAGCTCATCCTCGGTCTTGCCCAGGAGCAGCCGGTAGAACGTCGGCATCGCCGCATCCGGGATCGACATGAGCTTGCCGAACATCTCGTTCGCCGGCTCGGTGATCCCGACATAGTTGCCCAGTGACTTGCTCATCTTCGCCGTGCCCTCGAGCCCCACGAGCAGGGGCCAGGTCATGACACACTGGGGCTCCTTGCCGTAGGCGCGCATGATGTCGCGCGCGACCAGGAAGTTGAAGAGCTGGTCGGTCCCCCCGATCTCAACATCGGACTCGATCGCGACGGAGTCGTAGGCCTGCACCAGCGGGTACATCAGCTCGAGCATCGAGATCGGGACTTCGTCGCGCATGCGCAGGGCGAAATCATCGCGCTCCAGCATGCGGGCGAGGGTGTAGTGCGAGGCGAGGGCGAGGAACTCGGCAGTGCTCATCTGCGAGAACCACTCGCTGTTGTAGTGCAGCTCAAGCCGGTCGACATCGAGGATCCGTCCGAGCTGCTCGGCGTACGTCCGGGCGTTGGCCTCTACCTGCTCGCGGGTGAGCATCGGCCGGGTCTTCGAGCGCCCGCTCGGGTCGCCGATCATGCCGGTGAAGTCACCGATGATGAAGACCACGGTGTGGCCCAGGTCCTGGAACTGGCGCAGGCGCCACAGCGGCACACTGTGCCCCAGGTGCAGGTCGGGAGCGCTGGGGTCAGCGCCATACTTGATCCGCAGCGGGCGTCCGCGCTTGAGCTTCTCGAGCAACTCCTGCGGCGAGTGGAAGTCGACCACATTACGGGCCAGGGTCTCAAGCTGTGCTTCGGGGGTCACAGGTATCCTCCTCCGGGTAAGGCGGCAGGCAAAGCAAAACGCCGCCGTAACTAGCCGCACGACGCCGTCTCCGCCGGGAGACTGCATCGCGGGTACGCATGCGGGGGCAGGCGCTGAGGCCTCGAGACCT
>CAZIWQ010000610.1:577-1235 GCA_964542355.1 uncultured Armatimonadia bacterium | reverse complement strand
GGAGCCCCGGGTGGGGCTGCACCAGCCGGCTCTGTGGACGACGGCCTCAGCGCCTACGGGTAGACGTAACGGTTGCTCCCGATGCGTGCCATGCTAACCACGGTCGGCGCTGTGTTTCGATCATCGCGTTCGCGCCGCACGCTCCTGTACGGCTCCGCCCCCGGCGAACGGGTTCTATGATACCACATCTGCTCGAAGGAGCGGCCGAAAAGTCGTTCTGAGGCCGCTCTGCTAGACGCTGTCCCAGATCCGCTGGAGGTACTCCATCGCCTTCGGGAACTCCTCGAACGGGTCGCCGGGCACCCCGCACTCGAACGCCATGTAGTGGCTGTAGCCGATCTCCTTCAGGGCTGCGAGCCCGGGCCGGAAATCGGTGTGTCCGTAGCCGGGCATCGAGCGCTGGCTATCGGCCAGGTGCACGTTCCTCACGCGGGAGCCGGCAGCGCGGATGCTCGCGCCGAAGTCGGCGTCCTCGATGTTCATGTGGAAGAAGTCCGCCATCACCGCGACACCGCGATTGTTGACGTCCTCGCAGATGTCGATCCCGTGCTGCAGCGAGCACGGCCACCACTGCTCATAGCGGTTGAGTGGCTCGATGATGGCCTCGGCGTTAAAGGCCCGGGCGTGGTCCGACAGCTCGAGCAGGATCGCCGAGAGC
>CAZIWQ010000610.1:0-567 GCA_964542355.1 uncultured Armatimonadia bacterium | reverse complement strand
CGTCATCAGGGGCGACAGGTCCGGGATGCGCTGGCCGTTCATCAGCTTGATGGCGATGAGTGGCGGCAGGATGAAGCCCAGCGCTCCCACCTCGCTTGCCAGGGTCAGCGCCTCGCGCATCGCGGCGACCGACTTGTCGCGCTCCTCCTTGCGGGCATCGAGGACGAACAGGTTCTGCGACGACATCAGGCTGGCCTTCACGCCGGTGGCTGCGATGGCCGCCTTGATCTCGTCGACGAACTCGCGTTTGCTACTGGCCGTCACCTCAATCCCCGCCAGGCCGATCCGGGCAGCGCTCTCGAAGCGTTCGGTGATGGTGGTGCCGGGCACCATGGCCTCACGGCACGCGAACTTGATGTCCATTGCGTGGTTCCTCCCTGTGGGCAATCGGGTCATCTCGGGAGCCGTGGCAGCCGGCCCTCGGGCACTGTCGAGTTCCCCGGCCTGCCCCGCGGTCCCTCCCGGGGGGGAAGGCGGGAGCGGAGGAGCACGGGAACGTAGGAGCGTGGGAAACGACGAACGACGGGGCAACGACAACGGCGAGGAACAGGAGGGACAGGATAACGG
>CAZIWQ010000609.1:0-4919 GCA_964542355.1 uncultured Armatimonadia bacterium | reverse complement strand
GCTGGGCCTGGTGGAGATGACGCGCAAGCGCACCGAAGAGAGCCTCCAGCAGAAGCTGACCACCGCCTGCCCGTGCTGCCAGGGCCTCGGCTTCATCCTGTCGGCGGAGACGATGGCGCTGCGGATTGCCGAGGAGCTGCGGGTGAAGGCCGCCGCGAAGGAGGCCGAGGCGTACTCGGTGATCGCCGACCCGCGCGTGTGCCTGAGCCTGATCGGCCCGCAGGGCCACGAGGTCGATGACCTCGAAGGCGAGCTGGGAGTGCCGATCTTCGTGCGGTGTGAGGAAGCGATCCATCCCGAGCGCTACGAGATCACGGGCGGCACGCGCAAAGAGATCGAGCGCGACCATCCTCCCCTCAAACCCGGTCGCCGCCTCGCGCTCAACCCGCAGGACATCCTGCCGATTCCCGCCCCGGGCCTGCTGGCGCACACGGCGGGCTGTATCCTGGAGGTCCCGGAGGTGTCGCCCTCCTTCGAAGGCTCCCTGAAGGTGCGCGTGACAAGCGCGAGCAACTCGTACGCGCGCGCCACCCCTGTCGGCCGTCAGTGAGGCGCCGGCAGCCGCTCGCCGGCAGCCCCCGGTCAGGCGCGAGGTGTCGTGGACTTCATCCACCTGCTCGACGAAGTCAGGGCCGCCCCGGGATATGCGGGCCAGGTGCAGCACCTCTGCGAGCTGGCGGGGCGTGAGGCCGCCTACGCGGACCTGTCCCACCCGCTGCACCCCGCCGTCGAAGCCCTCCTGTGCCAGGTCGGGGTCGAGCGCCTGTGGACGCACCAGGCGGAGGCCATCGACCGCGTCCGCGACGGCCAGAACGTAGTGGTCGCAGCCGCCACGGCCAGCGGCAAGACGCTGTGCTACACCATCCCCCTCGTCGAGCAGCTCACCACGCGCCCGGCGACGCGCGCGCTACTGGTGTTCCCCACCAAGGCTCTCGCTCAGGATCAGCTCCGCAAGCTGGAGACGTTCGGTGCCGGCCGTGCGTTCCGGGCCGACACCTTCGACGGGGATACCCCCGACCACCGGCGCCGCCGCATCAAGCGCGAGGTCCAGGTGGTGCTCACCAACCCCGACATGCTCCACCTCGCGATCCTCCCCCATCACCCGACCTGGGCTGAGTTCTTCGCCAACCTCGAGCTCGTCGTGCTCGACGAGGTGCACGTCTACCGCGGCGTGTTTGGCAGCCACACCGCGCAGGTGATGCGCCGGCTGCGGCGGATCGCGGCCCATTACGGGTCACGGCCACGCTTTGTCTGCTGCTCGGCCACCATCGACAACCCGCGCGAGCTGTGCGAGGCGTTGACCGGCCTCCCGTTCGCGCTGGTGGACCACGACGGGGCGCCCCAGGGCCGGCGCGTGTTCGTGCTCTGGAACCCCCCGCCTGTCGGCGGGGATGCGGGGCGCCGCCGCAGCGCCAACCTCGAGGCCGCCGACCTGATGACGCGGCTGATGCGTCAGGGGGTCCGCAGCATCTGCTTTGCGCTGGCGCGCCGGCAGGCCGAGCTGATCCTGAGCTACGTGCGCGGGGCCCTCGCGGGTGAGGCGCTCGCCGACCGCGTGATGGCCTACCGCGGCGGCTATCTGCCGGCGGAGCGCCGCGAGATCGAGCGGCGCCTGTTCGCGGGCGAGCTCCTCGCGGTGACCTCGACGAGCGCGCTGGAGGTCGGCGTCGACATCGGTGGGCTCGACGCCGCGATCCTGACCGGCTACCCGGGCAGCATCGCCTCCACCTGGCAACAGATCGGGCGCGCGGGCCGCGGCAAACAGGACGCCCTCGCCGTCCTGATTGGCATGGTAGGCGGCATCCACCAGTATCTGATGCAGCACCCGGAGTACGTGCTGGGCCGCAGTGCCGAGCGCGCCATCATCGACCCGGGCAATCGCTTCATCCTGGCCGGCCACTTGCTGTGTGCCGCGTACGAGCTGCCGGTCACCGCTGCCGACGGGGAGCTGTTCGGGCCGCAGATGGATGAGATTCTGGGCATCCTCGCCGAGCACAACTTCGTCGCCCGCCGGCGCGCCTGGCACTGGCTTGACCCCGATACCTACCCCGCGGGGCAGATCAGCATCCGCAGCGTCGCCGGGGGGGGGTATGACATCATCGCGCGCGACCCGGAGAGCGAGGAGCACCTGCTGGGGACGATCGACGACCAGGCGGCCTTCCGCACCGTCCACACCGGAGCCGTCTACCTCCACGGTGGCGAGACGTACCTCGTCGAGGAGCTCGACATTGAGGCCCGGCGCGCCTATGTGCGCCGCGAGGACGTGGGCTACTACACCACGCCCATCATCACCAGCGAGGTGGAGGTGACGCAGGTGCAGGAGTGCCGGACGCAGGGGGCAGGCACGCGAGTATGTCTGGGAGAGCTGGCGGTGAAGACGGCCGTCGTGGGCTATGCGCGGCGACGGCAGGTGACCGAGCAGGAGCTGGGGCAGCACGAGCTGAGCCTCCCGCCGCGGGACTTCGAGACGGTCGGCGTCTGGATCGAGCTTGGCGGCGCCGACATCGCGCTGGTGACCGAGCGCGGTCGCGACCTGATGGGGACCATCCACGCGCTCGAGCATGCGATGATCCAGTTGCTCCCCCTGTTCGCCCTGTGCGATCCGCACGACGTGGGTGGCGTATCGTGCAGCCAACACCCCGACCTGGCGGGTCCCTGCATCTTCGTCTACGACGGCTATCCCGGGGGGGTGGGGATCTCCGAGACCGCCTTCGCGCGCCTGGGCGAGCTCATCGCGGCGGTCGCACAGGCCGTGGCGGCGTGTCCGTGCGAGGACGGGTGTCCCTCCTGCGTGCAGGCCCCGGACTGCGGGGACGGCAACCGTCCGCTCGACAAAGCCGGGGCAGTGGACCTCGCGCGGCACTGGCTTGCGTCGTGGTCGGCCCCCGCCCCCGCGTGTTAGCCGGCCGGCTCGCCCCCGGGCCGGATGGACGCGGAGCTGGTGGTGGGTGTCCGGGCTCCCTCCGCGGGTCGTTCCCCTCGTGTTCTGCTCTCAAGGATGCGCGGCCATGGGCCGATGAAGGCTAGAGACCCGACCGGGGAACGCCTTCCCGGCCGCGCTTCAAGCACAGTGGCCGAAAGGCCGTTCTGAGGCCGCGAGGCCACGCCAGAATAGCTCCGGGGGGCACTCAGCCGGCCGCTACGCCTCGGGGGCCGGCCGGACGTGGCCTTCTCGGCCGGACCCCCGGGCGAGCAGTGGCCGGCGCCGGGCGTCAGGAGAGGCAGGAGGATGAGCACCCGATGACGGACGAGGCCCATGGTGATGTCCGGCTCTGCGTGGTCGCGGACGATGAGCCCGCAATCCGCGAGCTGATCAGTGGGGCCTTGAGCCGGGAGGGCTTCGATGTTCTCCAGGCCGGCAACGGCAACGAGGTCGTCGCCCTGCTGCGGTCTCGGCAGGTAGACCTGCTGATCAGTGACATCCACATGCCGGGTCTGAGCGGGCTGGAGGCGGTGGATGTTGCGCGCGAGGTCTCGCCGGAGACCAGCTCCATCGTGATCACGGGCGTCGCGACGCTGGAGACCGCGCGCTCGGCGGCCCAGTGCGGGGCCTACGACTATCTGCCCAAGCCGTTCTCTGAGCGGGACCTGGTCGAGGCGGTAACACGGGCACTGGCACGGCGGGAGCAGGACTGGGACCGCTCCCGGCAGCGCGAGCTGGCCGACCTGTCCCACCTCAGCGAGGGGGTGCAGGCGACGGAGGATCCGTGGGAGATGCTCCGGCTGACCGCCACCGCGGCGCTGTATCAGACGAAGAGCGATGTTGGCTGCTTCGCAGCACGGCGCGACGGCCGCCTCTGGCCGTTCTGTGTCGGGGCGAGCACCTCCACGCGAGTGTGCGAACCGTTGGGGGCGGAGGACCTACTGGCGGAGGCCACCGAGAAGCGGTCACCCTTGCTGCTGACACGAGCCCCGGCCCACCCGTTGGCGGGGGTGGTCACCGAGGTGCGCGAGGGCGGGAGCTCGGTCCTCGATCCGGTTGCCGAGGCGCTCGTCTTCCCGGTCGTGGCCGGCAACCAGGCCATTGGCGCGTTGGCGATGGGCAGACAGGACCGCGATCGGCCGTACACCAAGGGCGACTACCAGCTCTTGACTGTGCTGGCCGCGCAGTGTGGCCTGCTGATGAAGAACGCCGAACTGGTGGAGGACCTGCAACGGGCGTACGTGGGTACGGTGCACTCGATGGCGCGGATGGTGGAGGCGCGTGACCAGTACACGCACGGCCATTCGCAGCGGGTCGCCGAACTGTGCCGGCGAGTCGCTCAGGTGCTGGAGGTCAGCCCCGCCGACGCCGAGACGCTGGAGACGGCTGCCGGGCTGCATGACATCGGCAAGCTGGCCATCCCCGATTCCGTGCTCAACAAGCCCGGGAAGCTCACTGATGAGGAGTGGGCCTCCGTGCGCCGCCACCCGGTCGTGGGCGAGCAGGTGCTGGCACCGGCGGCATTCCTGGCCGATGCCTGCCCCCTCGTGCGGCACCACCACGAGCGCTATGACGGCAAGGGGTACCCGGACCAACTGCGCGTCGACGACCTGGCGCCGCTCGCGCACATCATCATCGCCGCCGATGCCTGGGACGCCATGACCTCCGATCGCCCGTACCGTCCGGCGCTCGGCGCCGGGGAGGCCCTCCGCGAGATCGAGCGCGGGCGCGGCAGCCAGTTCCACCCCGACGTGGCAGAGGCGCTCATCGGCCTGATGGCGCCCGGCGTGTGAGACGGTAAGCGAGGCAGTGCTACCGCACCTGGTAGTGCCCGCACTCTGGGGAGAGCACACGCTGCGGGCCCCTCCCGTCGCCTGCCACGGTCCCTGGCAGCATGTACGGTTGCACCACTAGTGTCGCGTTAAGGATGATTCCATGGGTCCGGCGCGCTGCACCGATCGGTCGGTGCAGAGCCCACGGGTGGGGTCGTTGTAGC